>JBOGKW010000033.1:0-24162 GCA_050746205.1 Terriglobales bacterium
ACCATACAGGCCCGGGCCGCCCACCATAGGGCAGCACGGCAGGGCAGCCGCTGCCAAGCAGCTAAGCCCGAAAGGCGCGGACGCCTATCCTAAGGCACCGGCGCTTGCTGCTCCCCGGAACAGTGCATCGCACGGCAAAAACAAAACGTGACATTTGGCCGGTGGGCCTCGGGGTTAAGCCCTTTGGAATCAGACGAAGCGAACCTAACTCGTTACTAAAAGCCTGTCACGGCCGAAAGGGCAGGCGCACCGCCAATCTGGGCAGCGCCGAGCGCCGCGGCTCAGCCCAGGCCATGCGGCCCGGATAAACCCCGCCGCCACCTCGGGCATCGCGGCGGCTCAGCCGCCCTTTTCAGGACGGTCCCGTTGGTCCCACCCCACAAAGCGCGCCGCCCCACCCCAAGCTGAAGCGGCGCACGCTGGGACCGGGCGGGCAGGCGGGACGCCTACCCCTCGGGTGAAACGGCCGGCAACGGGCGCCCGCTAGGGCTCGGGCCCTTTCCAAGGTGCCGCGATAGGGGTCAGTCCTCGGCGTCTTCCGCCCGCAAGGCGGCCATCGTGCGCTCCAGCTCGCGCTGCCGCGCGCCGAGGGTGAAAACATAAATCGTGGTCACAATCCAGGCCACGCTAAACGCTAATACCACGCTGACCATGGTTCTCTCCTGATCTCCGCCTATTCCGCCAATGCCCGTTGCCGGCGCCGCCGTTCCAATGCCTGCCGCAACCGCTCCTGCCGATAGCGGAGGCGCACCAGCGTCGCGGCCAAGGCAATGAACGCCGCGAACCCCACGCAGAGGGCGTACAGCATCGCCGGCGCCAGACCGCTGTGGGGCCCGCCAAACAATACCGGCTGCGGATGCTGCGTGCGCCACCAGCGTATGGCCATGTAGTCCACCGGCACCGCCACGAAGATGAACATGGCGTAGGCCGCCGCCAGCCGCGGTTGCAACTCCGAATGTGGCGTGAACTGTCGCAGTACGAGATAGCTGACGTACATGATCCAGATCACCAGCGTCAACGTCAGGCGGGCATCCCACGTCCACCAGATGCCCCAGATCGGCTTGGCCCAAATCGGCCCGGTGATCAGGTTGATGGCCAGCAGCGCCACCCCGACCTCGGCCGCCGCCACCGCCAGCGCGTCGGCGGCGCGGCTACGCCGCGCCAAGTACCAGAGGCTGGCCAGCAAATTCACGGCAAACGCCCCGAAGCCCACCAGCGCCGCCGGCACATGCACGTAGAAAATGCGCTGGTAAATGCCCATGGTGGCCTCGGTCGGCGCCGCGACCCACGCCTGATATAGGGCGTAGAGCATGAGCGCCAGCGTGACGCCCGCCCACCAAGGCAGCCAGGGCCGCGGTTCCGGCCCAACCACGGGCGGTGCAGGCGGCGCCGCGGCCGCGTCTGCCGATTCCAATTGCTTCATGCCACCTCCATGCGGGTCATCCGCTGAGCCCGATCCTCACTCGACCTCCAACACCACGTCCGCCAGCAACACGCCGAGGGCGGTGAAGATGGCGTCATAGGCAACGAGCAGTTGCAGCCAAAACCCCGTATCGCCACGGCCGTTCAAATACAATTGCGTGGCCTGCACCATGGCGATCACCGCTGGGATCGCAACCGGCAGCAGCAGCAGCGGCAGCAGCAGCGTGCGCTGCCGCGAATGCGCGCCCAGGGCGGAGAAATAGGTTCCGGTGGCCGCCAGCGCCCATGTGCCCAGCACCACTGTCAGCGCGATGCCGCCCCAGCGCGCCACCGCCGGGGCGTTGAACAAGACGGCGAACAGCGGGACCAGGATGGCCTCGATCGCCAGCATCAGCACGAACGCCGCCGCGCACTTGCCCGCCAGGGTCGCGGCCCGCGAGGCCGGCGAGATGGCCAAGCCGGTCAGGCAATCCCCCGCCGCTTCCCGTCCGAAGGCCCGGTCTAGCGCCAGCAGCCCGGCAAACAAGAAGGCCACCCAGAGCAATCCCCCGCCAACCCGCACCGTCAGCGCCGCCTGCGCCTCGAAGGCAAAGCTGAAGATGACGATCACCAGCAAAGCGTAGAACAGCATGGCGTTCAGCGCCTGCCGGTCGCGCCACTCGATGCGCAGATCCCGCCGCCAGGTGGCGGCGAAGACCCCCCAGGCCGAGGGCGAGCCCAGCGGGGCGGTGGGCACGGAGAGGCCGCCGGTCGGCGGGGCGGCCGGGAGCGCCACGGCCGCGGTCGCGGCGGAGGAAGCGGGCGGACTGGCCACGGGCGGCCTCATGGGGCTTCCGGCGCCACCCGCCCCCGCTCCAGCACCAATTGCGCATCGGCCAAATCCGCCAGCGTCTCCGGCGTATGGGTGCTGGCGATCAGGGTCAGGCCCGCGTCGCGCAACTCCACCAGCAGCCGTCGCAGGTCGGCCACCGTGGCGCGGTCCAGGCTGGCAAGCGGCTCATCCAGCAGCAGCACGCGGGGTGCGTGCAGCAGGCACCGCGCCAGCGCCGCCTTCTGCCGCATCCCTTGCGACAGGGCGTCCACGCGCATGTTCGCCAGGCGCTCGCCGCCGACCCGCCGCAGACTGGCGGCGGCGGCCGCCGGGACGGCGCCGTACAACCGAGCGTAGTAGCGCAGATTCTCCTCCACGGTCAGCCGCGGATGGAGCAGCGAATCATGCGCCAGAAAGCCGGTCCATCGCCGGGCCTCCGGCGTGCCCCAGGCGGCGCCGCTGATCCAAACTTGTCCCGAGGAGGGCCGCAGGGCCCCGGCCAGGATCCGCAACAGCGTGCTCTTGCCAGCGCCGTTGGCGCCCAGCAGCATGAGCAGATGCCCGGCGGGAAGTTGCAATGCCACCCGCCGCAGGGCGGGCGCGATGCCAAAGAAGCGGCTTAGGTTCCGGCACTCCACCCCATAAGGCGCCGCCGTCCCCGAGCGCAACTCCCCGCCGGCGGCGCCCGGGGGGCGCTGGCGCTCCGCCCGCAACGAGGGTGCGGCGGCGGCGGAGGGGATCGGCGCAGTGCTCATGGCGCGTGTCGCGGCGCAGGCGTCCCGGCGGTCATGCCTGTATCTCGTGGTCCGACCGTGGGCACGGCCGTCCCGGCGGAAGGGACAAACACCGCCGGGCCCTACATCGAGCCAGCGGTGGTGGTCGGCAGCCTGCCGCTGGCGCGCACGCCTTTCGGCTCATAGTGCGAGGCGCACTTGGCCGAAACGCCTGTCGCTCGGAAGGTGCCGTCCTCCAGCCAATGCCCGGCGGCGATGGCCGTGGCATTGTCCACGAACGTGTCCGGCAACGGATCGGTGCCGATATAGGTCACCGGCAGGCGTTGGGCGCCTTGCTCCAGCACGAACTCCGTGCCTGCCGCCTCATGCCGGATGCTGCCCGGCGCCACCGTGCCGGAGACGCGCAGGCGGCGCTGGTGCGCCTGCGGCAGGGTTTTTAGCTGGCTGACGGTGACGTAATAGCTCTTGCTGTCGCGGATGCCGCTGACCGCCAGCCACGCGAAGGCGGCCACAATCACCGCCAGCGCAATCCCGAATTTCCACTGCGCGCTGCGCATCAAAACCCCCGCCAAACCGTTACCGGCCAGTATAACAGCCTGGAAACCGCTCGCCCTCGCGCGTGCGCTAGGCGATGCGGCTGTGCAGCAGCATGTTCCACGGCGGCTGGCAGGCTGAAGCTGAAGCCAGCCCGTACAAGTCGCGCTCCGCCACTGTTTCCAGCGTGGCGGAGAAATCGAATGGCGAACCCCAGGCCGCCCACGCCTGCGCCGAGGTGGTCTGGCCCGAGGCACTGACCGCCGGTAGCGTGCACGCTAGGGTCGCGGCGGAACATTTGTCCCAGTGTGTACCGCCGAGCCAGATGTTATAGCCCGTCCCGCCCGTCGCAGCCGGCGGCGGGGCGGAAACGAACTCTACGGTCACACCGACCGCTGCGGCCTCGGCGCTGAGGGCGGACTGCACTTCGGCGACCGCTCCCGTTTCCGGTCCCTCGCCCGGGACGTTGTAGGTGCCGAGCGCGGGGTCAATGTACAGCTGGACCGCCGCCCCCAAGGGCCAGCCCTGGAACGTGTGGAAGCCGTTCGCGTACCATCCCAGGCGGGGTGGCGCGCAGTTGTTCTGGCATTCTCGGGAGCTGGCGATCATGGTGAAATCGTCGTTGACAACGCCGCAGTTGGCCGGCGTCGTGCTGCAGCACGCCTGCATATTCTGATCGTAGGTGAGCATCGTGCTCGGCGCGTCCGCGCCCGCGTGCAACTGCGCGCACGTCGCGGGTTGTTTGGGCGGAGGGGCGGCTGGAGGCAGGAAGGATAGGGGTTGCAGGGGAGTACGGCCGGCGTGGCTTGGGCGCAGGCGGGGATCCCGGCCGCCGCCAGGAGAAATGCGAGAACAACCCAGCAAGGAACGCCGTTGCGCCGCGTCATCGCTGCGCCCTTTTTTCGGTCGCCGCCCGCTGTTTCGTCACTTCGGCGCGAATCGTCGCGAGGGTGCCCGCGAGCTTGGCACCTGCGGGGAACCCGACGAGGAAATCTCCGGGCGGGACAACCACGGCGCCCGTTTTGGGGTCAATCAGGTAGGCGAAGCCGCCGGCGTAGGTCTCGCTCCTGGCATCAAGGTCGGCGAAGACCAGATAGGTGTCTCCGGCATACATCGGCGCCGTCCCGCCCAAAAGCCCAAGATCCTGCGTGCAGTGCCCGCCCAGCATCGCGGTGCCGCCCGCGAACCTCACCTTGACCGCAGCGACACCATTCCGGGGGCCGCCCGGCGGGCTCTTGAGGACCAGCGGGTAGCCGAACGTGGCAGTTGTGACCACACGCAGGCCGGCCGGCGAGGGCCCGGACACGAATCCCGTCGGCATCCCGACCAGCACCAAATCCGAGGTGCGCGCCGCACCCGTGACGCTCGTGCCGAGTTGGGCGCCCGGAGCGGGATCGGCGATCGTAAACGCCTGCCTCATGATGTACGGGTGCCCAGGCCCGCAGGCGCCGTGCGCGCTGCCGAAGTTGGGTGGCGGCCCGGGCTTCAGTTCCGCCTTCGTCTGCGCGGCGGCGGCGAGCGCCGGGAGTAACACCGCGGTTAACATGGCAACACATCGCTTCATGCCATAAACCCCCACCGAGGGAAGTCTATACCCCTCCCCCCGCACGCCCCTGTCCAGAAAAAGCGGCTCAGCCGCCCTATTCTGGACGCTCCCGTTGGTCGCTGCGGCTGGGCCTCGACGGCGTGCAACGGAGGCCCGCTGGCGCTCACGGTGTCTCCAGGTTGCCGCGAAATGGCCGGCACCGACCCATTTATTCTCCAGGCCGGCCGGTTATGTCGGCGTCGGGGGAAAGCGCCCGGGCGGTTACCAGTTGTGCATGGTGCCGTCGTGCAGGCGGGCGACGGGCAGATAGGCCGGGCGGTAGGGGAACTGCGCCGCCAACGTTTCATCCAGCCGGACCCCCAGGCCGGGCGCGTCGCCGGGATGCATGGCGCCGTCCTGGTAGCTATAGGCGTGGGGGAAAACGCGATCGGTCTCCGCCGTGTGGGGCATGTGCTCCTGGATGCCGAAGTTCGGAACGCTCAAGCCGAAATGCAGCGCGGCCGCCATCGCCACCGGACTCAGGTCCGTGGCCCCGTGGCAGCCGGTGCGGACGCCGTGCAGCTCGGCGAGTTGGGCGATTTTGCGCAGATGGCTCAGGCCGCCGGCGTGCGCCGCCGAGGCTCGGATGTAGTCAATCCATTGATGCTCGATCAACTCGCGGCAGTCGTGGATGGAATTGAACACCTCGCCGACCGCCAGCGGCGTGGTGGTATGGCGGCGGATCAGCCGGTAACCGTCCTGCAGCTCCGCCGGCACGGGGTCCTCCAGCCAGAGCAAATGATAGGGCTCGAGGGATTTACCCAGCCGCGCCGCCTCGATCGGCGTCAGCCGGTGGTGGGCGTCGTGCAGCAAATCGAGATCGGGCCCGAACTCGCGCCGCACGCGGGCGAACAGCTCCGGCGCAAAACGCAGATACGGCGCGGTCGCCCAAACCGTCTCCTGCAAGGCGCCGGCTTGGGCGGGCTCATACGGCTGGCTACCGTGGCTAACGCCGTAGGCGTCGTCGCCTCCCGGCACTTGGCACTGGACGCGGATGGCGGTGTAGCCGCGCGCGCGCAGCGCGGCCACCGAGGCCAGCGCCGCCTCCAGGTTCTCGCCGCTGGCATGGGCGTAGACGCGCACGCGCTCCCGGCAGGCGCCGCCCAAGAGCTGGTACACCGGCACGTTCAGGCTTTGGCCCAGCAGGTCCCAAAACGCCAGGTCCACCGCAGCGATTGCCGCCATGGTCACCGGCCCGCGGCGCCAATACGCACCTTTGTAGAGGAACTGCCAGGTGTCCTCGATCTTGCGGGCGTCGCGGCCGATCAGCAGGGGCAGCACGTGGTCGGACAGATAGCTGGCTACCGCCAGTTCCCGCCCATTGAGCGTGGCGTCGCCCCAGCCCGTCAAGCCATCGGCGGTGGTCAGCTTCAGGGTGACGAAGTTGCGCCCCGGCGAACAAACGACCACTTTCGCGTCGGTGATCTTCATAGGGGTTGTGGGGAGCGGTCGCCGCGGCGTAGCTGCGCCAGAGCCTGCTCCAGTTGGCGGTAGGCATCCGCGGCGCCGGGCCGCTGATCGGGCATTTGCCCGCAGGCTCGCGCCGCTGCCTCCAGAAGGCTCAACACCCCCGGGACCGCCGCCTCGGGAATATCGGCGCGTGTGCCACGATAGTTGGTCAGGAGGCACTGGATCGCCTTGGGCAGGCGTTTCGCGTCCACCCGGCCGTCACCGAGCAGGTAGGGCAGCTTCCAGCTATTGGGGCAGTTCGGTTTGGGCACAAAGGCGAAGCAACGGGCCGGAAGTTGGTATTTGGTGTGGAGCAATTCGGGCGCCGCGCCGGCTGCAGGTGGGGGCACCAGGGGAGCAGCCGACGTGACGGGCCAGGAAATCACCGGATCAGCTAGCCGAGAACGGTAAATGCCGTCTTGGCTCAGCCACCACAGATCCTGGGACGGCTCCGCAGCATCCAGGCACACCAGCAGCCGTGGCCGGGGATTGCAGTCCTCCCAATCTTCGGCATACAGGAGATCTCCGTCGCTGACCGCCACGCGCGTAATCTTCTGCTCCGCCGCGTACCGCCGTGCCTGTTCCAACGCCCGGTCCACGGCGGTGCGGCTCCACGGCAATGCCCCCGGTCTCTTGGCCTCAATCACGAGCCGCTTGATACCCAGCGTCGTGAGCACAACGTCCGCCCGCTCGAGCTGATAGTTCAGGCTCTCGAGCGGCCAATCCAAAACGCTCGTGAGGAAATCGGTCAGGACCTCTTCCGCCACCTTCTCCGCCGCCTGCCCATACCGCCGCTGCTGCGCCAGCCGCGCCCTGCGCCGCGCTTGAAACCCCGCCCATCCGGCGTCCGCCCGCGCCCGGCATTGGCGGTAGGAGGCAAGCTGCGTGTAGGCTTCTGGCGGCGGCGCGCCCGGCGGCAACGGGCTCATTAGCCCGCATTAGAGCACATTCCGCGCCGCCCGGGCCGCCCCGCACCAGTGGCGGGCGTGTCACTGTCCGTTCGGGCTGGTGGGCCTTGCGGGGCGCTTATTTCTCGGCGAGGACCTGTTCGACGGCGGGGAAGACAGCATCCAGGATGCCGTCCAGCGCGGCAGGATCTTTGCCGCCGGCCTCGGCCAGGTCGGGCCGCCCGCCGCCGGCGACGCCGGGCAGGGCTTTGATGATTTTGCCCGCCGGCAGGCGGTCCTTGAGATCGTTCGTCACGCCGATCAAGAGCGCCGTCTTGCCGTCCACCGCCGCGCCCAGGGCCACCACGCCGCTACCCACCTGTCGGCGCAGCTCGTCCATCAGATTGCGCAGCTGGCCGCGGTCCAGGCCGTCGGCGCGGTGCGCCACCACGGTGACGCCTGCAACCTGGCGCCGCCGCGCGGCCCCATCCGCCTGCGAGGCCCGCTGCGCCGAGCGCTGCGCCGCCTGCATCCGGGCCTCGCGCAGTTCCCGCTCCAAGCGCCGCTGCTCGGCGAGCAGGCGCTCGACGGCGGCGGGCAAGTCCGGTTCCGCGGCGCGCAGAAGTTGGCCCAGCTGATGCAGCCGCTCGCGAGCCTGGCGGGCGTCCAGCCAGGCGCCTTCGCCGGTCAGCGCCTCAATGCGCCGGACGCCGGCCGCGACGCCGCCCTCGTGGGCGACGCGGAACAGGCCGATGTCGCCGGTGCGGCGGACGTGCGTGCCACCGCAAAGTTCCTGGCTAAAGCCGGGCACGCGCACCACGCGCACCTGCTCGCGGTATTTTTCTCCGAACAGCGCCATGGCGCCGGTGGCCAGGGCCTTCTCCAGCGGGAGAATCTCGGTGGTGACCTCGATGTTTTCCAAAATCCGCTCGTTGGCCAGCCGCTCGACCTCTTCCAGTTCCTCCGGCGCCAGCGGCGCGTAGTGCGTGAAGTCAAAGCGCAGGCGGCCGGGCTCGACCACCGAGCCAGCCTGCTTGACGTGCGGTCCCAGCACTTGGCGCAGGGCGGCGTGGAGCAAGTGGGTGGCAGTGTGGTTGCGACGCGTGGCGTCACGGCGATGCGCGTCCACCGCCGCCTCGACCTCGGCGCCTTCGCGCAGCGGCCGGCGGGCCAGGATGCGGTGTACCGTCAGGCCGGCGACGGGGGCATAGGCATCCAGCACGTCGGCAACAATGCCCTGGGCGTCAAGCCATTGCCCGCGATCGCCGATCTGGCCGCCGCTGGCGGCGTAAAACGGCGTGTGCTCCAAAACCACCTCGGCTTCCTCGCCCGCCGCCACGGCCCCCACCCGCTCCGGCTGGGCCGCTCCGGGCCGGCCGGCGCCGCCCCGGGCCAGGGCCACGATGCGGCAGCCGCGGCTGTAGGTGGTTTCATAGCCTTCGAACACCGTCGGCGTCGCCGCCAGTTCCCGCCACAGCGGGCTGGCCGTGGCTTTTTCCGCGCTTTTCCAGCTGGCGCGGGCGCGGGTACGCTGCGCCTCCATCTCCGCCTCGAAGCCGGCGACATCGAGAGTCATGCCCCGCTCCTTGGCGATCTCCTCCATCACGTCCAGCGGCAGGCCGAAGGTGTCGTAGAGGCGGAACATGACCGCGCCTTCCAGCCGTGGCCCGCCGGCCGCCAAATGCGGCTCCAGCTCCCTCAGCGCCAGCGCCAGCGTGCGGGCGAAGCGCTCCTCCTCGGCGCGGACCACCGGAGTGATGCGCGGCAGCGCCGCCGCCAACTCGGGATAGGCGTCGCCCATGTGCTCGCCGACCACGCGCGCCATGGCGTCGAAAAACGCCCCTTCGATGCCCAGCAGCCGCCCGTGCCGGATGCCCCGGCGCATGATCTTGCGCAGCACGTAGCCGCGGCCTTCGTTGCCGGGCAACACGCCGTCCGCGATCAAAAACGCGGTGGCCCGGGCATGGTCGGCGATGATGCGCAGTGAAACGTCTCCCTTAGGCGAGGCGCCGTAGCGGGTCTGGGCGCGTTCGGCAGCGGCGGCGATCAGCGGTTGGAACAGATCCGAGTCGAAGTTCGAGATTTTGCCTTGCAGCACTGCCGCTAGGCGCTCCAGCCCGGCGCCGGTGTCAATCGAGGGCCGAGGCAGCTCCGTCAGCCGCCCTTGGGCATCGCGGTCAAACTGCATGAAGACCAGGTTCCAGATCTCGAGATAGCGCCCGCAGTCGCAGGGGAAGCGGCAGTCCTGGTGGCCGGTCTCGCTGGCCCCCGGTCCCAGGTCCATGTGGATTTCCGAACACGGGCCGCAGGGACCGGTCTCCCCCATGGCCCAAAAGTTGTCCTTCTCCCCCAGCCGGAACACCCGGTCTTGCGGCAGGCCGATGCCGCCGGTCCACAGGTCATAGGCGGCTTGGTCGTCATCAAAGACGGTGGCGTAGAGCCGCCGGCGGTCCAGGCCATATCCGGACGGGGCGGTGACCAACTCCCAGGCGTAGGCGATGGCGTCTTTTTTGAAGTAATCGCCGAAGGAGAAATTGCCCAACATCTCGAAGAAGGTGTGGTGGCGATGAGTGAAGCCGACATGCTCCAAATCGTTGTGCTTGCCGCCAGCGCGGACGCATTTCTGCGCCGTGGTGGCGCGCAGGTAGTCCCGCTTTTCCAGGCCCAAAAAGACGTCCTTGAACTGATTCATTCCGGCATTGGCGAACAGCAGCGTGGGATCGTGCGCCGGAACCAGGGAGGAGGAGGGCAGGATCTTGTGGCCGCTTGCGGCGAAAAAGTCCAGAAAGCGGCGGCGGACATCGGAGCCGGTCATGTCTGTACTCATTGTAGGGGCGCGACCCGGCGCCCCGCCCTGGCCGGGCGGCGCCCGCCCGCGGCGGCGAGCGGAGCCGGACCGGACCCCAGGCGGGTTAACGCGCTAAACTGGACGGGATTTTTGGTCCCCGGTTTTTGTCACCAGGCGTCCGGGGAGGAATCGCATGATTAACGAGTCGGCAATGCCGGTTGGCTCCCCGGGCCCCGGCGGCGACGATGGCGACCAGGCGTTGCTGGCGGCCATCCGCACCGGTCAGCGTGATCGCTTCCAAGCGTTGGTGGCGCGCCACCAGCGCGCCGTCTACCGCACGGCGCTGGCGATTCTTCGCTCGCCGCAGGACGCCGAGGACATCACGCAGGAGACGTTTTTGCGGGCATTGGAGCATTTGGATCAATTCCGCGGCGAGGCGCGCTTCTCCACCTGGCTCACCCAGATCTGCGTCAACACCGCGCGGATGGCCTTGCGCAAGCGGCATCCGGAGTTGTGGACCAGCCTGGATGCGCCGGTGGCGACCGAAGACGGCGCGGTGAAGCGCGAGGTGATGGAGTGGCGGGAGGACCCGGAGCGCGAGTACAGCCGCCGGGAGCAGGAGGCGCTCCTGCTCCAGGCGCTGGCCGGGCTGCACCCGAGTTACCGCGAGGTAGTGGTGCTGCGGGACATCCGGGAGTTGTCCACCGAGGAAACCGCCGTGGCGCTGAACCTGACCGTGGCCAACGTCAAAACGCGGCTATTGCGGGCGCGGCTGCAACTGCGCGACCGCCTGGCCGCGCGCCTGCAGTCCGGCAACCTGGCGGCGGCCGAGCCGCTGACCCCGGCCGCCCCGAAGGATCTTCGCCCATGATCACCTTGACCTGTGACGATTTCCTGACCCGCGTCTCCGACTTCATTGACGGCGAGTTGGATGGCGCTTGGCGCGAGGCGGTCAGCGCGCATGCGCACGCCTGCGGCCACTGCGCCGTCATCCTGGACACGACGCAGCGCACGGTGCAACTGGCGGGGGAACCGGAGCTATTTCCGCTGCCCGCGGAGGTGGCCGAGCGCCTGCATGCCCGCGTTGCCGCTGCCCTGGCCGCCGCGCCCGCCGCCACCGAGAACGGACCCGGCGCGACCGCGGAGTGGGCGCGGCCACCAGCACCGCCGGCGGCGGTGGCGCCGCGGCGGGGGTTGCTGGCGGGGTGGAACTGGCCAATGGCCTGGGCGGTCTTCGGAGCGGTGCTCATCATCTTCGGCGGGCTTAGCTGGTGGCAACAGGTGCGCGTTCGCACCCTCCAGGGCTGGCTGATTGACGCCCACTGCGCGGCGCGGTACGTGGCGGCCGGGGCACTGCCCACAGATCATCCCCGCTGGTGCCTGTTACGGAGCGCGTGCATGGCCAGCGGCTACGGGGTGATGACCGCCCGGGGCCGCTTTTGGCCCTTCAATCGCACCGGCAACATGGATGCCCTGGACCTGCTGCGCGCCACCACGCGCGCCAAAAATCTCCGTGTCACCGTCCGCGGGCAAGAACGCGGCCGCTTGCTCTATGTCCGCGGTCTGCGGTGGACCCAGCCGAAGGGCCTGATCAGCGTCCACCTACGTGCGCCGGTGGCGTTTTCGCCGGTGGTGCGCGCCGCGGCGTACTTGGCCGCTCCCGCGCCGTAGCCCGGCACCAAGCGGCTAAGCCACTGCCTGCCCGAAGCGGCTCAGCCGCCCTATTCTGGACGCTCCCGCTGGTCGCTGTGGCTGGGCTTCGACGGCCGGAGACGACGCCCGCCGGCGCTCGGGGCGTCTCCGGGTTGTCGCGAGCCGGTGGAACATCCCGCCCTGTGCCGCGTATTAAGGCCCAGGTAGGACGGAGATGATGCGCGGCTTCGGGAAGGACCTCCGGGTGGCGTGGCGCGCGGCGCGCCACCGCCCGGCGTTGAGCCTGGCGGTGATTGTTTGCCTCGCGCTGGGCATCGGCGCGAATGCCACCATTTTCAGCCTGGCGGACGCTCTGCTGCTGCGCCCGCCGGCGGTCGCCGGGCGGCAGGATTTGGCCGAGGTCTGGGGCCTGCGCCTGTACCACAGGGGTCCGATCGGCGGGACATCGCTGACCTTCCCCGATCTCGCCTACTACCGCGCCCACAACCGTGTCTTCTCCGGCCTGGCAGGCTTCGAGGGCGACACCAGCAGCGTGGTTTGGTCGCACGGGGGCGAAGGCTTGGCGGTGCAGGGGCAGATGGTCACGGCCAATTTCTTTTCCGTGCTCGGCGTCCGCCCGGTGCTGGGCCGGGGGTTCCTGCCCGCCGCCGACCACCTCGGCTCCGGCGCCCAGGGCATCGTCCTGAGCGACGCCTTTTGGCGGCGGCGATTTGCCGCCAGTCCAGCGGTGCTGGGGCGGACCCTGGTGCTCAACGGCCAGCCAATGACGGTGGTCGGCGTGGCACCGCCAGGCTTCACCGGCGCAATGATCCTGTTCGCCCCGGATTTTTGGGCGGCGCCGGCGGCTTGGGTTCGCCTGGAACCGGACGCCGCGCGGCGGATGGCCAGCTACGACAGCTATTGGCTTTTCGCCATCGGCCGCCTGCGGCCCGGCGTCACGCTGGCCGCCGCGCAGGCCGATCTTCGGGTGCTGGCGCGGCAGATCGCGCCGCGGCACGGCAAGGGGATGGCCGATTTCACCGCCGAGGTCTTCCCGGCACAGATGACGCCGCGCCCGGTGCGAGGCTTTGTCGAGTTGTTCGCTGGCGGGGCGCTGGTTCTGACCTTGCTGGTGCTGCTGATCGCCTGCGCCAACGCCGCCAATCTTCTCCTGGCGCAAAGCCTGGAGCGCCGCCGGGAAATGGCGGTGCGCTCAGCCTTGGGCGCCAGCCGCCGCCGCCTGGCCCGCCTGGCGCTGACCGGCAGCCTGGCCTTGGCCCTGTCGGGTGCGCTCGGCGGGCTGGTGCTCGCCTGGCTGCTAGCGCCCCTCATCGTCCGGCTCAAGCCCGCCGCCTTTCCCCTCCACCTGAGTCTCGCCATTGACTGGCGGCTGGTCGCCTTCACCGTCGCCGTCGGCGTGCTCACCGGCCTGCTGGCCGGCCTGGTCCCCGCCCTGCGCGCCTCGCGGCCCGGCGCGCTGGAGCATCTGAAGGACGGCGCCGCCGTGGGCGGCACGCGGCGTTCCCGCCTCGCCTCCGCCTTGGTGGTGGCGCAGCTCGCGGCCTGTTTCGTGCTGCTGATCGGCGCCGGGCTGTGCGTCCGCAGCCTGGAGAATGCGCGGGATATTAGCCCCGGCTTCAGCCCGCATCGGGTGCTCACCGGCGGCTTGGACCTGCGCGCCTCTGGCTATTCGCCCGCTTCCGGCGCTGCGCTCCTGCCCCGCCTCCGCCAGCGGATCGAGGCCCTGCCGGGCGTCGCCGCCGCCAGCTTTGCCAGCAGCCTGCCGCTCCAGGGCGGATTCGACGGGCGGACGTTCCAGGTCCGCGGCCATACCGCGGAGGTGGAGTATTTCTCCGTGGCGCCCCGCTATTTTGCCACGGTGCGCACGCCTCTCGTCGCCGGTCGCGGCTTCACCGCCGCCGACGGGCCGAAGGCGCCGCTCGTGGCGGTCATCAACCACGCCATGGCGCAGCGCTATTGGCCGGGGCGAACCGCGGTGGGCGAACACATCGCCGAACCGGGGAAACCGCCGCGCATGGTGACGATTGTCGGCGTTGTGCCCACGGGCAAATACCAGTCTTTGAGCGAGCCACCGCGCCCGGTGATCTTCCTTCCCTTGGCGCAGAACTATACGCCGATTGTCGTTCTGGTGGCCCGCACCGCCTACGCTCGTCCCGCCACGCTCCTGCCGGCGCTGCGGCGGGAGCTGACGGCGGTGAATCCCATTCTCGCCCTCATACAGCCGCAAACGCTGGAGCAGGCCATGGCCTTGCCGCTTTTCACCGCGCGACTGGCGGGCACGCTTTTCGCCGCGTTCGGCGCTTTGGCGCTGTTGCTGGCGGCGATCGGCCTCTATGCCATGTTTACCTTCGCCGTCACCCGCCGCCAACGCGAGGTTGGTGTGCGCCTGGCGCTGGGCGCGACCGGCGGCAACGTTATCCGCCTGCTGACCGGCGAGGTGCTCCGCCTCTATTTGCTCGGCGCGGCGGTGGGCTTGGTCCTGGCGTGGCTGGCGGCGCCCGCGCTCTCCGCGCTGCTCTACGGCATCCACCCGCGCGATGCGGCGACCTTTATCGGTGTGGCGATTTTCTTGGGCCTGATCGCATTGCTGGCCGGGTACCTCCCGGCCCGCCGCGCCGCCCGCCTCAATCCGCTGGCCGCCCTGCGGCACGAATGACCGTGGCCCGCCGTGGGGTGTCCGGCCCCGCCATGGACGTGGATATCCAATAGTCCCGGCGCCAGCAAGACGTCGCCGAGCTCCACCGACCGCGCGCCATTGGACGCGGCCAGCGCCGTGCGCGGGCCCACGGACTCGATGTGGCCGTCGCGAACCAGCAAGCAGCCGTCGGCGATCACCTCCAGCGGCGTGCAAAGGCGAGCGGCACAAAGAGCAGTGAGTATACTTCCATCCTAAATGGGGAGGGGGCAAGGGCAGACGGCCCAGTCCGATACGAGGGAGATGTCGGCGGGGATTTTTGACCCGCCCCGGAAGAAATTGACGGACCACGGGCAAGTGTGGTATTGATGCCGGAATTTCGCGCCGGTAAGCGTATGGACTCCCAGCTGACCACCTTGCCGATCCGCAGCCGCCGCTCCAGCTTCGATGCCGCCGCGCGGTGCCTAAGCCTCGGCCCGCTCCTGCGTCGCGGGGGCGTTTATTGCATTGTGATCGGCGCCGTCGCGGTGTTGGTCCTTGGGGCGTGGCACACACCGGCGGGTTCGCCCGTGCTATGGGCCTACGTCGCGGTGGTGGCTCTGGGCATTTACCTGCTTTCGCCCGCGCCCCAGCCCTGGGCCCTGCCGGCGGCGGGGCTGGTGATTCTGGCGGTGCTGGCCCGGTTCTGGGTTTTCGACTACCGGATTTGGCGCGCCACGCATGTGGCGCCCAACCTCGACCCCATCGGCTCGATCCTGGAGATCTTCGTTGCGGTCACACTGCTAGCCAGCTATGTCGGCTATGAGCGCGGGCGCGGGGAAACCGATGGAACCACGCTGCGCGAGCTGCGGTCGCTGGCGCGGGCTGTCTTCCGGGCCGACCCCCGGCAGGATAGCGAGGTGACCGAGTTGCGCTGCCGCGGCCACCTCGCGCAGCTTTGCCGTGTGGATGGCCTTGTCCTGATGGTCATCGGGCGCCATTCGGCATGGGCGATCCGTTCCCGGGTGGGCCGCGTCGTGATCCTCGACCCGAAAGAAATTGAGCTGCGCGTCCTCGCCGCGCCGAAGACGCGCGGCGGACTCAAAATTCGGATGCAGGTTTCACGGCTGCCAGAGCTCGCGCGGAGGAACTGGACAATGCCGCCGAGTTTCACCGAGCGATTGACAGCGATGGGCGTGTCCGTTACCGGCCTTGGCGCCCAGGCCGCCGCCGCGCGCTAGCCTTGTCCCAGGGCCGGCCCCGCGCCAGGCGCTTCGAGCAACTAGAGGAGAGTACAATCGGGTTCATCAACGAAGTGGAACAGGTTGCGGGTGCGCCAGTCGCGCTGATCTCGACCCGCTTCGACCACCGAAGCATCATTGATCGTCGAAAATGGTGATGGTGTGTCCTTCAAGATAGAAGAGTTAGTACAGCATTTTCCAAAGCTGTACCACATGGCCGAGGCCGATTCTTGGCCCAGCACTCGCACGCATGGATTGTTGAGCCTAACGGCGCTGCTGGACTCGTTCGAGGTCAATGGTGCGCGGAGGCTGAGAATCAAGAGCCAACGCCGGCCAGAATCCGTGCCAATTGAGCAGCCCGTGCACGGTCGCGCGGTAATCCGAGATCAGAAACCAATCTCAGACAGTGCCCTTAGGGAATGCCTTGAGGGTATGACACAGGAAGAATGGTACCGGTGTTTGAATTTGAACCGGAAGGCGTTTTTTTGGGTCTCGAAAGAGGGAGTGGATAGGCTCCTAGGAGCACGGGCGTACCGGAAGCATTCACATTGTGCGATCGCGGGGCTTCGTTCTCGCCTACTCGCGCTGCTCGCGTGCATCCGTGTACGCTCCGCTCGCTCGCCGGCTGCGGCCTCGCCCGGCTCGCTTCTCGCCCCGCTCGGGCATCGCTCTCCGGCAGGGGGCCGCCCCGCGGAGTTTCGCGGCTCTCGCGCTCGATTCGGCACTCCTTCCTCGGGTGCCTGGCTCGCAGACTGCCGCCGGTAGCCGTGACCCCACCGGGCAGTGCCCGGCGGTTACGCAAGCCAAGGGCTTGCCTAACAACCGCTGCTGGCAGGCGTAATCCGGTGCTTCAGGGATGGGCGGCGGCGCGCTGGCGGGGGGCGGGGATCAGGTTGCCCACCCGGCGGACGGCGGCCCCCAGGCCGCGCAGCTTTTCTTCCAGCCGCTCATAGCCGCGGTCCAGGTGGTAGATGCGGTCAATGATCGTCTCGCCCTCGGCGGCCAGGGCGGCCAGCACCAGCGAAGCGCTGGCGCGCAGGTCGCTGGCCAGCACCGCGGCGCCGCTCAGGGCGGCCGGGCCGCGAACGAGGGCCCGGCGGCCCTCGATGCGGATCTGCGCCCCCATGCGGTTCAACTCCAGTGCGTGCATGAAGCGGTTCTCGAAGATAGTCTCGGTGATCGCGGTCTCGCCCTCGGCCTGGGTCATCAACGCCATGTATTGCGCTTGCAGGTCGGTGGCGAAGCCGGGATACTCGGCGGTGGCCATGGCGGCGGCACGCAGCCGGCCCGGGGCGACGGCGCGCACCGCGCCGCCGGCGAGGTGGATCTCCGCGCCCGCCGCGCGCAAGCGCTCCAGCAGTGCGGCCAAGTGAGCGGGCTCGGCCTGGGTGACGGAGACGTCGCCGCCGGTGATCAGGCCGGCAAGCAGGAAGGTGCCGGCCTCGATGCGGTCGGGGATGATGCGGTGCTCGGCGCCGTGCAGGCGGGCGACGCCGCGCACGAGGATGTTCGGGGTGCCCGCGCCTTCGATGTGCGCGCCCATCTTGACGAGCAGCGCGGCTAGATCGGCGACCTCCGGCTCCTGGGCACAGTTTTCGAGGCGCGTTTCGCCCTCCGCCAGGGTGGCGGCCATGAGCACATCCTCGGTGCCGGTGACGGAGATGCGGTCAAAGCGGTAGCTGGCGCCGCGCAGGCGGGCGGTCTTGGCGACGATATAGCCGTGCTCCTGGGTGATGGCGGCGCCCAAAGCCTCCAGCCCGCGGAGGTGCAGGTCAATGGGCCGGGCGCCAATGGCGCAACCGCCGGGCAGCGAGACCCGGGCGCGGCCGGTGCGGGCCAGCAGCGGCCCGAGCACGAGGGTCGAGGCGCGCATGGTCTTGACCAGCTCGTAGGGGGCCTCGGGATGGGGGATGGCGGCGGCGCGCAACTGCACGCGGTGGCGGGCGCGGCCGGCGCCGGCATCGCTTTCCACCCCCATGGTTTCCAGCAGGCGGCGCGTGGTCTGGATGTCCCGCACATCGGGAATGTTGTCCAGTGTCACCGGATCGGCGGTCAGCAGGGCCGCGGCCATGGCCGGCAGCGCGGCGTTTTTGGCTCCGCCAATGCGCACCGCTCCCCGCAGGGCCACGCCGCCGCGAATGACCAATTTATCCATGATTTACCCTGACTTATCCCGGACGGCTAACCGTCTTGGCCGCCGACAAACGTCCGCAGCACCCCTCCGGCCGCATCCAGCACGATACAATCCGCCGCCGCCCCCGCCGTCAACTGGCCCCGCCCCGTCCACCCCATGGCCTGTGCCGGATTGCGCGTAGCCAGGCGCAGAGCCGTGGGCAGGGGCCAACCCGCAAAAGCCGCAGCGTTGCGTACGGCGCGGTCCAATGTTAGCACGCTGCCCGCTAGGGTTTGCTCATCAATCATCGCCCGTCCGTCCCGCACCTCGACCTGGAATCCCCCCAATTGATACCGTCCCGGCGGCATGCCCGTCGCGCTCATGCCGTCGGTAACCAAGATTGCCCCTTCTGGCCCCTTGCTGCGGAAAAACACGGCCGCCACTTCCGGCTCGACGTGGATCCCGTCGCAGATCAACTCCGCCATGAGCCTCCGATCGGACAGCGCCACGGACAACAGATTCGATGCCCGGTGTTCGAGCGGGGGCATCGCGTTGAAAGTGTGCGTGGTTTGCGTGGCGCCGGCGGCAATCGCCGCCCGCGTGGTCGCGCCATCGGCATCGGAGTGGCCGAGGCTGACGCGAATGCCGAGCTGCCGCGCCCGCGCGATCGTCTCCATCGCCCCCGGCAACTCCGCGGCGATGGTCAACAGCCGCACCGTACCTTGCGCCGCGTCCCACATCCGGTTTAACAGCTCCGGCGAGGGCGCCAGCAAATGCTCCGGCGGGTGGGCGCCGCGCCGCACATGGCTGATGAACGGCCCCTCGAGATGAATCCCGAGCGGCCGCGCCCGCCCCGCCGCGCCGTTCCCGCCGCCGCCGGCCGAGGGCTCCTCCGCGGCCAAGACGTCCCGCCCCAGGTGCTCCAGGCTCTTCAGCGTCGCGTCCATTGGCGCGCTCACCGTCGTGGCCAAATATCCGGTGACCCCGTGCCGCGCCATCTGTTTCTCCATCGCCGCCCGGCCCGCCGCGTAGTTTTGCATTACGTCGTGCCCGGCGCCGCCGTGCACATGGATGTCCAACAGGCCGGGACCCAGCCACACGTCGCCGAGTTCCAGGCGGTGCGCGCCCTCCGGCACCGCCACCGCCGTCCGCGGCCCCACCGCTTCGACGCGGCCGTCGCGGACCAGCAAACAGCCGTCCTCGATCACATCCAGCGGGGTGCACAGGCGGACGGCGAAAAGAGCAGAGACCATGAGCCTATTGTGGCGGATGCGTGGGGCAGGTGTCCCCGCCTGGGGGCAGGCGCCCCGTCCGCCGGCTGTCCGGTCACCCGCGGTCGAACACCCCCGCCCTCCGGGCGGCGACGCCGTGGCTCGCTAGGGCAGTCGGTACCGGCCCTCGGCCAATCCGTCGCGAATGCGCAGGGCCAGTGCGGTCGCGGAGGCGGCATCGTCGCAAAGGGCCGAGGCCGACCCCTCCTGGAACAGGGCGTAAAACTCGCGATACATGCCGTAGTCGTCCAGCGGGCATTCCACCCGCCCACGAGCGCGCGTCTCGCAGACCGCCAGCCTCGGCAGCAGCACCACGGCTTGCAGCGGAATCTCCTTGAGGATTTTTCGCGCGGTGGGATAAAAGGCGGGAGGAATCGAAAAATCCAGCAAGACGCGGCAGCCGGAGCGGGCGAAGGGAATGGCGGCTGCGGTCATGGCGCGCATGAGGACCGGAAACATCTCCTCGCGGTGGGCGGCCACCGGCGGCGGAATGAACGGCCAGAACGCATCGCCCTCGATATGGGCCACCGGCGGAGGCAGGATCTTTTGCAACTCGCGGGCGACGGTGGTTTTGCCCGCGGCCACGGGTCCGGTCAAAAGCACGACGTCCCCTGGTGCGGGGGTTGGCGCCGCGGCGATCATGGTTCCCAAACGTAGGCGTCGAACTCGCGCAGCGTGGTGAAGCCGAGTTGGCGATAGAGAGCCAAGGCCGAGGTGTTGGCCGCGGTAACCGTGAGCGTGACGGCCCGGAAGCCGCGGGCGCGCAAATCCGCCAAGGCGTGCACGAACAGCCGCCGCGCCAGGCCGCGCTGGCGCGCGGACGGGGCGACGCAGACCTGGGTGACATGGGCCACATCCGCCTGCACGCGGCTGGCCAGGAGCAGGGCCGCCACGCCGCCCGCCGGGCCGCGCACCACGCCGGAGGCGCCGGCATCGAACTCGCCGCAGCCGGGATAGTTGACCACATTGTGAAGAAAGCGCATCGAGCCGCTCTGGCTGCGGTACTGGTCGTTGATCAGGCTGTCAATGTGGCCTTCGTAGGCGTGCTGAATCAGCGCCGCGGCCGGCTCGGCGAGGCCGGGTTGCCAGGGCTCGATGGCGCGGCCGGCGCCATCGGCGGCGGCGCCATCGCCGCCGGCGGAGGGGGCGCGCAGATCCAGAAACAAGAACAGGCGGCGGAAGGCGCGAAACGAGCGCTGGGCGAAACTCGCCGCCAGGTCCGGCGGGCGATAGGGCATCAGCTGCGCCTCGATGCGGCGCAGGCCGGGGGTGGCCTGGAGGGTCTCGATCATGTGCTCCAGCAGGAGGCGCTCCTGGGCCTGGCGGTCGCCGGGGCTGGCGGGGTGAACGAACAGATCGCCAATCAGTCCCTTCTGCGCCTCGTAGACAAAAAAGCCATAGCCGCGGGGCCGAGGCTCGCGTGGCGTGCCCTCGGCCAGGACGTAGCCGGGCAGCACGCGGGCGCCGATGTATTGGCGGATCAGCGCCAACGAAGAGCGGTAGTCCCAATGCAGCTCACGCAGCCACTCCTCCGCCTCGGCCGCCAGCAGCGGCTCCAATTGCGCGGGACGGAACTGGCGCAGGTCCAGGACTTCTGCCATCATCGCCATGCTAGCGCAGGACACCATAGAACCATGGATCTCGCCACCATCGCCGTACATGCCGGAGAGCGCGCCGCGCCGCCGGCGGAGCGCCCGACCAGCACGCCCATCTACGCCAGCAGCACCTTCGTACCCCGTGATGCGGCCACGCTGGACCAGGTGGCGGCGGGCGCCGTGCCGGGCTACATGTACGGCCGCAACGCTCACCCGACGGCGGCGGCCCTGGAGGCGGCGGTGGGCGCCCTGGAGACGGGAAGCTCGCTTTCGGAGGCGGAGCCGACCGTGTGCCGGTGCTTTACCTCCGGCATGGCGGCTCTGCATGCCGCCATCTTGGCCTCCGGCGTGGGCCAGGGCGATGGGGTGCTGTGCGCCGAGGAGATCTATGGCGCCACGCTGGCGCTGGTGCGGGACCTGCTGGCGCCGCTGGGTATACAGCTCGCCACGGCATCGGTGCTGGACCCGGCTGCGCTGGCGGCAGCGCTGGCGCGGCGGCCCAGGTTGGTGGTCGCTGAAGCCATCTCCAACCCGCTGCTCCGCGTGCCGGATTTGGCGGCGCTGGCCCAGGCGGCGCACCGCGCCGGAGCCAAGCTGCTGGTGGACGCCACCTTCGCTAGCCCGGTATTGTGCCGGCCGCTGGCGCTAGGCGCCGACTTTTCCGTGCACAGTGCGACCAAGTATTTGGCCGGCCACGGCGATACCGTGGGCGGCGTGGTCACCGCCCGCGCCGCGGAGGCCGCCGGCCTGACCACGGCCCGCAAGCTGGCGGGCGGGATGTTGGCGCCTTTCGAGGCCTGGCTGACGCTACGCGGGGTGAAGACACTGCCCTTGCGCATGCGGCGGCAATGCGCCTCGGCGGCCCACCTGGCTGCGCAGTTGGCGCGCTGGCCGGAGATCGAGACCGTGCATTATCCCGGCTTGGCCAGCCATCCCGATCATGCGCTGGCCAACCAGCAGTTCGGCGGGCTCTACGGCGGTGTCTTGGCCTTCGCCCTGCGTGGGGCGGGACGGGACCAGGTTTTCGCGTTCTTGGATCGGCTGAAGCTTTGCCTGCACGCCACCAGCCTGGGCGATGTGCAGACGCTGATCTCCTATCCGGCCATCAGCTCCCATCGCGAGCTGTCGCCGCGGCAGCGGGAGCGGCTCGGCATTGGGGACAATTTGCTCCGGCTCAGCGTAGGCTTGGAGGAACCGGCCGACCTGTTGGCGGACCTGGCCCAGGCGCTGCGCCGCTAACGCCGGGCCAAAACACCGGCTCCGCCCGCCCATGCACACGCCCTCAGGCAGGCGGGACTTGCCAAGGCTGGCACCTACCCCCAAGCTAACGAAGGCGCAGGGCCCGGAGGCGGGCCTCTAACGCGGTTCGCGCCTGGGCGTAGGCGGCTTCATCAACGTCGCCGGTTTGGCGGCGGACCTCGAGCAAGAACAATTCATCCTTCAGGCGCGCCAGGTCCGCCGCCAACCCAGGTGCCGGTGCGGGCTGGGCGGCGCCGGTGATGGGCGCGGCCGCACCGGGCGCCGTAGGCGGCGGCGCGACGGGCGGCGCCCATCCGGCGCCGGCGGGCGCCGGCACGGTCCGCCGCCGCGAGACCAGATAAGCGAATCCCGTGATGGCCAGAATCACCAGCACGATCAGTACGCCCATCCGGTTGTTCTCCATCCAAGTCTTGGGCGGCACGATGCCGGCCATGGCCGACGTGGCCGGGGCGGCGGCGGCGTCAGCGGCTGCCTCGCCGGCGCCGCCGTTGCCGGCGGCGCCGGCGGTGGCGGATGGATCGCTGGCGCTGGCCCCCAATTGTGCCGGCAGCGGGGCGGCACCGCTGACGGTGAATTGCAGCGGCTGTAAGGTGGCCAGCGCACCGTAGACGTGATACCCCTGGGCGGTGGAGACGGGAACGAACTTGGCGCCCTGAAACTTCATCGGCTCCGGGACGTAAACCATCGTCTCCGGCGTGGGATAGACGGCCTGCTCGGTGATCTCGGCTTGTTGCGTGGCGTAGGGCAAGCGGTAGGAGACCTGGATGCGCGTCTCGCCGGGCACCAAGGGATAGTCCAGCGTGTACTCGCCGGCATAGCGCGGTGCGGGCTGAACGTCGCGGTTTAGGCCCACGCCGGAAGGGCCGATCACGCGGGCGCCATCGGGCTGAATGTTGCGCGGCACGCGAAAACGGAACAGCCCGCCGCGGCGGTAAAGAGTGCGGTGCAGATGGTTTTCGACGACGTACTCATCCACCACCGCCAGCTCGCCGTTCTCCGGCTGGACCACGGCCACCTGCGCCTTCACCTGGAACTGGGACGTGGGCGGCGCGAGGTCATAGACGGTTACCTGCAGCGGCTTGCCGGCGGCCGTGACCGGTTGCCAGTACTGGACGCCGCGATAGGTGGTGCGCAACACCTGCGCGCCGCCAGGGGCCGCGGGCATTTGGAAATGGCCGGCGGCGTCCGTCGCCACGGTCCGGACCGGGACGGAGCCCTCCAGCGCGCCTTGCGTGAACAAGGCCACCTGAACCCCGGCGACGGGACGCTGGGTGGTGCCATTTACGACCGCGCCGCGCAGCAGGCCGGCCGGGGCGGGCTGCGCCCTCAGGGCGGCAGCCAGGCAGGCAACGGCGAGCACGGCGGCGGGAGCAGCAAGGGCCGAACGCCTCATGCCCGCCCCGCCATTTGCCGGGTGACCAGCGTGGCTTCTTGCTCCAGCGCGGCACGACCGCCACGGTAGTCCTCCTCGCCGACTTTGCCGGCGAGGAACTCGAAATGCAGATCGCGCAGATTGTCGTAGATGGCCCGCTTGCGCTCGCGCCAGGCGCGCAACTGCGCCTCGCGCGGCGAGTCTTCCAGCTGCGCCTCGCCGCCGGTGAGCAAAAAATAGGCGACCATCGCGGTCAGGAAGATGCAGGCGAAAGCCGCCACCAACCCGGTTCCCATAAGCAAATGGCGGCGCTACAGGCCGCGCAACTCCCGATCCATCTCCGCCCGCACCTGCGCCAGCGCGGCCTCATCCTCCGGCGGGGCGGGCGCCGAGCTGTCGGCGGCGCCGACCGGGGCGGCAGGCGTCAGCGGCCCCCGCTTGCGCCAATACTGGATGGAGAAAAGCACCAGCCACAAACCCAGCCCGGCGGCTACCCAGGGCATGATCCAAACCACCAGGCTGAATCCGGTGGTGGGCGGGGCCAGCAGAATGCGAGAGCCGTATTTCTGCTCGAAGGCCTGCAGGATCAAGCTCATCGGCTGTTTCCGCATCGGCCCCGTCTCCACCCGCACGATGTCGGCGTCGATACGCGCCCGCATGGTGCAACGCATCGTCTCGCACTCGAAGCGCATGGGGGTGTCGCAGCCGCAGGTGCATTGCAGCTTGTCGGCCAAAGCGGGATAGCGTTGCGCGACGGTCTCGGCCCGCACCTCGCCCGCACCGACGGCCAGCAGGAGGGCCACGGCCAGCGCCGCGCCGCGCCAGCGCCGCGC
>JBOGKW010000034.1:0-23547 GCA_050746205.1 Terriglobales bacterium
GGTCGTAGAACGTGCCGTCCTTGGCCGACCACAGGCGGGTTTGGACCAGGCGCGTCAGATGCCGGGCGCGCGCGGCATACGCCTGAGCTTCGGCGGGTTGGCCCAGCATCGTCGCCAGCGCCGCCATGGCCCGATCTTCGCGGACCAAATAGCAGGCCAGATCCACGCCCTCGGTGCGGTTGGCGGGAGTCGAGGAGACGGCGGGGCTGTTGTCCACGCCGCTTTCCACGCCATCGAACCAGGTGAACAGGCCATCCGGCGCTTGGCGGGCCTGGCGCCAATACGCCAGCGTCGCCCGCAGCCGTCCCCAATCCGGCCGCAGCCAGGCGGCGGAATGGAGCGTCAGGCTGGCGCGTAGCGCCATCTGCGCCAGAAACGGCTTGCACATCTCCGGCAGGGCCCAAAAGCCCTGCGGCGCGATCTCGCGCGGCGTATAGCCGGGATAGGCCGCATCCCGGCCGGTGAAGTGGAGAAAATCCCGCACCGAATCCGCCAGCGCCTGGCCGCGGTGCTGATAGCTCAAGGCCACGCCCATGAAGTAGGTGTCCCAGTCGAACAACTGGTAATAATGCGCGCCCGGAATCAGATACCGGTAGGGCAAGACCCCCGCGGGCGGCCGCACAATCCGCCGCAGCAAGCCCTCTCGCCTCATCCAAGCCTGCAGTTGGCGCTGCGCCGACGCCGCGCCCGGCCCTCCGGCGCCCCGCGCCGGTGCGGCCGCTCCGGTCACCGCGGCCGAGATCACCACCGCCAGCGCCAGTCGCGCCCCGCCTTGTGCCCATGCCCATCCCGTTCCGCCCATGGCTGATCTCCTTCCCGACAACGGCAGCCGCCTCCACCCGCGGCCATCCCCGGCCAGCATAGCCGGATGACCGTCCGATGGGCTCTGCCCCAGCATTCCGCGGCTCCAAAGCCCCCGGCTCCCAGCCCGCCCGCTGGTAGGCTAGAAAGGCTATGTCCCTGGACGAGAGTTTGGCCGAGCAGCGGCGGGAAAAGCTGGAGGCGATCCGGCAGCTCGGCTTTGCCGTTTATCCGCACCGCTTCGCCTTCACCCACACCGCCGCCCAGATCGCCGCGCAGTTCGGCGGCCAGAACGCCGAGGCCCTGGACGCCAGCCGGCCGCGGGTCAAGGTCGCCGGCCGGATTCTGGCCCTGCGCGGCCATGGCAAGGCGGGCTTCGCCCATCTGCAGCAGGACGGAGCGAGGGTTCAGATTTATGTCCGGGCCGATGCCCTGGGCGAGGCGGGCTTCGCCCTGTGGAAGTTGCTGGACCTGGGCGACTTCATTGGCGCCGACGGCTATCTGTTCCGCACCCGCACCGGCGAACTGACCGTGCACGTCGAGCGGCTGGAGTTCCTGGCCAAGGATCTGTTGCCCCTGCCGGAAAAATGGCACGGGTTACAGGACATCGAGGCGCGCTACCGGCAACGCTATCTGGATCTGACCGTGAACCCGCCCGCGCGCGAGGTCTTCGTCCGCCGGGCGCGAATGATGGAGGCGCTCCGAGACGCCTTCACCGCCCGGGGTTACGTCGAGGTGGAGACGCCGATGATGCAGCCGCTGGCCGGCGGCGCCGTGGCCAAGCCGTTCGTGACCCACCACCACGCCCTGGACCTGCAGCTCTACTTGCGCATCGCCCCGGAGCTGTATTTGAAGCGCCTGGTCATCGGCGGCTTGGACCGCGTCTATGAGATCAACCGCAACTTCCGCAACGAAGGCATCTCCACCCGCCACAATCCCGAGTTCACCATGTTGGAGTTCTACGAGGCCTACAGCGACTACACCGTGCTGATGGATTGGAGCCGGGAGTTGCTGGCGCACACCGCCCAGGCGGTCACCGGCGGCGCAACAGTCTCCTATCAAGACCGGGAGCTGGACTTTAGCCAGCTCTGGCGTCTGACCCTGCGCGAGGCGGTGCGGGAGTATTGGCCCCAGGCGGCGGCGCCGGCCCCGACCCCGGCGGAGTTGGGCGACCCGCGATCGGAGCGGGTGGCGGCGGAGCGTTACAACCGCATGGCCAGCACGGCCGACGGCAGCCGCTACCGCCCCGTGGCTTTGGAGCCCGATGCCGCCCCAGGGGTCACGGCGGCGGCGCTGTTCGAGGCGGTTGCGGAAAAGGACTTGGTTCAGCCGGTAGCCATCTATGATTTCCCCCTCGCCGTCTCGCCTTTGGCCAAAGCCAAGGACGACGAGCCCGATTGGGTGGAACGGTTCGAGATCTTCGCCGGTGGCATGGAGCTAGCCAACGGCTACAGCGAGCTGAATGACCCCGCCGAGCAGCGGCGGCGGTTCGAGATGCAGATGCGCCAACGGGAGCGGGGCGACGCCGAGGCCCACGCCATGGACGAGGACTATCTCCGCGCCATGCAGTACGGCCTTCCCCCCACCGCGGGCGAAGGCATTGGCATGGACCGCCTTTGCATGTTGCTCACCAACTCCGCCTCCATCCGCGATGTGATCCTCTTTCCCCTCCTGCGCCCGGAGTGAGGGGACCGGGCCTGCGGCCGCCCTGGCCGCGGCTAACCCGCCCGGCATGCGCCGGCGGCGCGGCGGCGCGCCTTGGGGTGGAGCGGCGGGGCTGTCCAGAGTCGCGCCGCCGACCAGCTTCTCGACCCTTTGCCCGAACGCGTTGTACGCGTATTGGACATCACTGCCGTCGGCGGAAGATTTGCCCCATTCTCGCGCGGAACGCTAGGACGCCGCCCAGGCTCAGCAGCGGAAACGGCGTGCCGCCGGGCACGAGGAACTGGCGAGGCTGCGCTAGAGCCGCCGCGATTTCGGCGCCACCGCTTAATTGCTCGCGCTCAGCTTTGGGTGTGCGGATGCGATAGCCCCTACGGCCGCATCCCGGGTTCAGCACTCGGGGCCCCGGAGGTACACGCAACCGCCGGAGGCACCCCCCGGCGGGGAGCAGGTTGCGTTACCGTTTGATCCCCTTGGTCGGCTTGACGGGCGCCGTCTTGCGCTTCTCCGCCGCCAGCGCCGCCCTCGCCTGCTTGAGCGCCGGTCCGCCGGCCCTATTCCAGCGGGCGAACCAAATGAATTCCTTCGGCCGCGCTTTGAGGATGGTGGCGAGAAGCCGCGAAAACATCGGGTCTACGTCCACCGGCGTGTAGCCGTTGCCCTGGTTGAGCGAGTCCCAGTCCGCCTTGTAGCCGAACAGTTGGGACGCAAGGAAGAACCCCGGCAGGTATTTCGGGTGCGATGCGGATAGCTTTGCAAGGCCTGCGTAGTAGGATCGCCATTCCTCCCTGGCCCCAACCGGGGCCCCGTCCCGGCAGCCGCCCTTCGGCAACTCGTCCATCGGATAGACGGTGCCGTAGAAAAACTCCATATCCCCTACATCCACCCTGGTACCATCGCCCGTCATCCACAGCAGCGACATAAAATCGCCGATCCCACGCGGCATGGAATTCAGGAGTGCCTGGGCACCACCCGGTGCGCCAAGCTGGTGCAGGCGCAGCGCGCGAATCGCCTCCTCCGGGTAGCCGTCGCAACCCATGTGATAGGCACTTTCCAGTGCCACCACGCTCGGCGCCTTCCCGAGCTGGTAGAGCCGCAGGCATCGGTCGCGTGCCTCGCAGGGGTCAGGAGCGCGCTTCTTCGCGCCTACCTGCGCCGCGCACAGGGGCGGCAGCGCCAGCGCGATGGCTACGGCCCACGCCCAGAGAACCCTCCGGTTTTCGCCCATCAATTGCCGCCTCCCGCAGGGTGCTGATGCTGATCCCCAAGTTCATCAAGCGGGTTGCACCTCAAGGACCAGGTCGCGCAGTGTGCTCCTGCATTTTTAAACCAGTTACGAACGTCCTGCTGATTATTTTTCACCTGCAGATAGTGCAAGGGGGCGTTGGGGTGCTTGTGAAGCCATTCGTCTACGAACACCGGCAGAGCCAGCCGTGCCGCCCGAATAGGTGGCGATCTGCCGCCCGCCGGCATCGGAATTTCCGAAGGAAATTCCAGGGGCAAAGATCTCCCCCCACAGCCAGTTTCCGTTTGGGTCCAGCACCGTCACCGCCTGGCCGGCGGGGTCGTAGAGATAGTACTTCGCCGCGCGCCGGGTCGCCCGGCGCCCTGGCGCGGCTGGAGCCCCGGAACCGCCCGCTGGCCGCCACCAGCCGACGCTCCGCTGACGCTGCGGGGCGGACACTGCGGGGTGCCGTTATACTCGCAAGATGGCGCGGGATTTTTTGGCGGCGTTGCGCGACCGGGTGCTAGTCGCCGACGGGGCCATGGGCACCATGCTCTACGGCCGCGGCATCTTCATCAACCGCTGCTATGACGAGTTGAACCTCTCCCAGCCGGGACTGATCCGGGAAATCCACCAGAGCTACGCCCAGGCGGGAGCGGAGGTCATTGAAACCAACACCTTCGGGGCCAATGCTGTCCGCCTCGGACAGCACAACCTAGCGGACCAGATGGCGGCCATCAACCGCGCCGGCGTGGCGCTGGCGCGGGAGGCGGCGCCGGACGCGTTCGTCGCCGCGGCGGTGGGACCGCTGGGAGCGCGCATTGAACCGCTGGGAAAGATCTCCTTCGCCGAAGCGCGGGGCTATTTTCGGGCCCAGATCGAGGCCCTGGCGGCGGCCGGCGCGGACCTGATCATGCTGGAGACCTTTGGCGACGGCGCCGAAATCCGCGAGGCCATTGCTGCCGCGCGGGAAGCCTGCAATCTGCCGATCGTAGCCCAGATGACGATTGATGACGACGGCCGCGCCCTGGATGGCAGCGAGCCCGCCGACTGCGCCCGCCGGCTGGAGGCGGCCGGCGCCGACGTGGTAGGGCTGAACTGCAGCGTCGGCCCGGTGAACATGTTGGAGGCGCTGGAGGCCATGAGCCGGGCGACGCCGCTGCCCCTAGCGGCCCAGCCCAATGCCGGCAAGCCGCGGACGGTGGATGGGCGCGCGCTGTACTTGGTGTCGCCGGAGTACATGGCCGACTATGCCCGCCAGTACATCCAGGCCGGGGCCAAGCTGGTCGGCGGCTGCTGCGGCACCACCCCGGAGCACATCAAGTGGATTCGCAATTACGTGCGCGCCAGCGCCCCAGGCCGCCGCATCCAAGCCGAGCGGCAGTCCGCCCCCGCGCCGGTGGCGGCGGCCGCGGAGCACGCCGATGAGCTGGCGCCCATCCCGCTGGCGGAGCGCTCCCAACTGGGGCAAAAGCTGGCCGCCGGCCAGTTCGTCTGCCTGGTGGAGATCCTGCCGCCTCGCGGCAGCCGGGCGGAAAAGGAGCTGGCGGCGGCGCGGCGGCTCCAAGCTGCCGGCGTGGACGCCATCAACATCCCGGATGGCCCCCGCGCCAGCGCCCGCATGAGCAACCAGGCGCTCGCGGTGATGATGCGGCAACAGGTCGGCGTCGAACCCGTGCTGCATTATTGCTGCCGTGACCGCAATGTCATCAGCATGCAGTCCGACCTGCTGGGCGCCTACGCCCTGGGCTTGCGCAACGTCATCCTGATCACCGGCGATCCGCCCAAGCTGGGCAATTACCCCAACGCCACCGCGGTCTTTGACGTGGATGCCATCGGGCTCACCAATTTGGTCCGCAATTTGAACCGCGGCCTGGACTTCGGCGGCAACGCGGTCGGCAGCCAGACGGCCTTCGCGATCGGCGTCGGCGCCAACCCGGGTGCGCCCAACTGGGAGGAAGAATGGCGGCGGTTACAATGGAAGATCGAAGCTGGCGCCGACTATATCGTCACCCAGCCGGTCTTCGATCCGGAACTGCTGGACCGCCTGCGGGCCGCCCTGGGACCCCAGGGGCAGCCGGTGATCGCGGGCATTTGGCCGCTGGCCAGCCTGCGCCAGGCGGAGTTCATGGAAAACGAACTGCATGTGGCCGTGCCCGAGGTGTTGCGACAGCGCATGCGCCGCGCCGGCACCGCTGAGCAAGCGCGGCGGGAAGGCCTGGAGATCGCCAAGGAGATGATCACTCGCCTGCGCCAGTCGGAGACCGGTGAGCTGGCCCCGGTGGCCGGCGTCCAAATCAGCGTTCTGGGCCGCACCGAGGCGGCCTGCGAGCTGATCGCCACCGCCCGTGGGGCGGGGCAGACCAGCGTCACCGCCTAGCGGCCTGCGCGCCTGCCAGGCATGAGCAACGGATGAAAGGAAAACCATGGGAACTGCCGTGAGCGAAAAAACTGGGGATGTCAAGGATCTGGGACTGGCCGAACTGGGCAAGCGGCGCATCGAGTGGGCCGGCCAGTCCATGCCGGTGCTGCGGCTCATCCGCAAGGATTTCATCAAAACGCAGCCCCTCGCCGGGCTGCGTGTGGCCGCCTGCCTGCACGTCACCACCGAGACCGCCAACCTGATGATCACCCTCCGCGACGGCGGCGCCGCCATTGCCGTGTGCGCCTCCAACCCCCTCAGCACCCAAGATGACGTGGCCGCGGCGCTGGTGGCGGAATATGGCATCCCCACCTTCGCCATCAAGGGCGAGGACAACGCCACCTACTACCGCCACCTGAACGCCGCTCTCGACACCCATCCCCACATCACCATGGACGACGGCGCCGACCTGGTGACGGAGGCCCTGACCAAGCGGCAGGACGCCGCGGTGGAAGTCTTCGGCGGCACCGAGGAAACCACGACCGGCGTCATCCGCCTGCGCGCCATGGCCCAGCAGAAGGTGCTGCGCTACCCCATCATCGCCATCAACGACGCCGACACCAAACACCTCTTTGACAATCGCTACGGCACCGGGCAAAGCACGCTGGACGGCATCATCCGCGCCACCAACCTGCTGCTGGCCGGGCTAAACGTCGTCGTCGCCGGCTACGGCTGGTGCGGCCGCGGCGTGGCCATGCGGGCGCGCGGCATGGGCGCGCAGGTCCTGGTCACCGAGGTCAATCCCACCCGCGCGCTGGAGGCGCTCATGGACGGACACCGCGTCATGACCATGGCCGAAGCCGCGCCCATCGGCAACATCTTCATTACCGTCACCGGCGACAAGCACGTGATTGCGCGCGAGCATTTCGAAAAAATGCGCGATGGCGCCGTGGTCTGCAACAGCGGTCACTTCAACTCGGAAATTGACCTGGACGCGCTGGAGCGTCTGGCCAGCAGCCGCCGCGAGGCCCGCCCCTATGTCGAGGAGTTCGCCCTCAAGGACGGCCGCAAGCTGTATCTGCTGGGCCAGGGACGGCTGATCAATTTGGCCGCCGCCGAGGGCCACCCGGCCTCGGTCATGGACATGTCCTTTGCCAATCAGGCCCTGTCTCTGGAGCACTTGGCCAAGCACCGCGGCCAGTTGCCGGTCGAGGTCTTTCCCGTGCCGGCGGATCTGGACCAGCGCGTGGCCCGCCTGAAGCTGGAGGCCATGGGCATCAAGATTGACAAGTTGACGCCGGAACAGGAAAAGTATTTGACCTCTTGGCAGGAAGGGACGTAAGCCCCGCGGAGCCACGGGGCCGTGGGCGGCCCGCGCATGGCGGCTTAGGACCTACGGGTGCACGGCCTCACGTGATCTTCCCCGACTGGCAGGCTTTTCTTCCGGAGCGCGAGCGCCTGCGGCGCGAGCGGCGCGTGCTGGTCTTCGCCAACGGCTGCTTTGACTTGCTCCACCCCGGCCATCTTCACCTGCTGGAGCAGGCGCGGACTTTGGGCGATTGCCTCCTCGTGGCCATCAACAGCGACGCTAGCGTCCACGCCAACAAGGGTCCGGAGCGCCCGCTGATTCCCGCCGCCGAGCGCGCCGAGGTGCTAGCCGCGTTGCAGTTCGTGGACTACGCCCTGCCCTTCGAGGAGGCGACCCCGGCCCAGGCCATCGCCGCCATCCTGCCCGACGTGCTGGTCAAGGGCGAGGACTGGGGTGAGGACGCCATTGTGGGCCGGGACGCGGTTGAGGCCGCCGGCGGCAAGGTCGTCCGTCTGGCGCTCGAGCCGGGCTGGTCCACGACGAAGATCCTGGAGCTGGTCCGCGCTGGGCGCGAATAACCCCGGCGCGCCGGGGCGCGGCCCGTCCGAGAAGCCGAGCCGCCTAAAGCGCATCCCGCCGCGGCAGGCGTGGGCGGGCAAAGATGCCAGCGGCTCTACTGGGTGACCAAGAAGGCGTCGGTGCTGTCGGTGACGCGGCTGACGGCCAGCCGCCCGCCGGGCGACCAGCCATAGGCGGAGATGAGCAGATGGTTAAAATGGGTGATTTGCTTGGGCGGGCTGCCATCAAGCGGATAGAGCCAAATATTTGCCGCGCCGCCGCGATCGCGGACCACGGTGATCCCGCGCTCACCTGGCGCCCAGGCGGGCAGTTTGCCCCCCTGCAATTTCGGCATCCAATGAATGCTGGGCGGGTGGACCGCGAGATCGAGCACGCACGCCTCCGGGTTGGGTTCGGTGCCTGGCGGACGGACGCAGTTGCCGAAAACGTGGCGGCCATCGGAAGAAGCGGCTAACCGGCCGGAAAATACCTGCTTAGAGAGCTGCTGAGGCTTGCCGCCGGCGAGCGGCACGCTCCACAATTGCTCCAATTTTGGGGTGACCACGGCGAAGGCCACGCGATCCGCGCCCAGCAGCGTCGGAAGGCTGGCAACCCTCAGGCCCGGGGTCAGATCCGTCAAGCCCGAGCCGTCGGCATTCATTCGCCAAATGCCGGCGCCGCCAGCGCCGATGCCCGTGAAGGCAATCTGGCCGTTAGGCGCCACTGCGGGAAAAACGGCTTTTAGGCCGCGGGTGGGGATTGGCGCCGCCTGGCTGCCATCCGCGGATTCCCGCCACAAGCTGAGCCGCCCGCCCAGTTCGCGCGAGGAGATCAGATCCCCCTGGGGCGTCCATGCCACGCCCGCGACGCCATCCATTTCCCGCCCGGCGGAGATGGAGACCATCTGCTTGTCTGCCCCGGGCTGCCCGACCCACAGCCCCCCTTGGGTTTGTTCGCGCAGGGTGAGGAACGCGCCGCTGGCGGCAACCGACAGGCCGCTCAAGTTCTCTTGCCCGGGCGCCAGCAGGTTCATTTGCCCGGAGGGGTAGGCGATGCGCCAAAGCCGGGGCATTTCGTAATGGCGAGATATGGTGGCGATCAGGCTGCCCTCCGGCAGCCAAGCCAGTCCATTCAAGCCGGGCAGTTGCGGGCCGACCAAAACCGGCTTCCCACCGCCGGTGGCGGGGAAAACCTCGACCTGATAGCGTACTTGCGGCAACCATAGCACCGTCGCGGCGATCCAGCGCCCATCTCTGGACCAGGCGGGATGCTCCGGCCCGCCGAAGTCGGCGCGGAAACCGAAATCCGCAAAACCGGCGTGGGGATTTTGCGGCGCCAACAGGCGGGCCCCGGAGCCGTCCGCATTGGCCACCACCAGGCCGCTGGGCAGGCCGGGGGACGAATGGCGCGTAAACGCGATCCGCTGGCCATGGGGCGAAAAGGCCACGCCGCTGGAGGCATGAGTCACGATCGTCTGCGGCGGCCCACCAAGGATGGGGACCGACTCGATTGCGTTGGACTGGTTGCCGCTGGGCTGGCTCAGGTAATAGACGGCGCCGCCATCAGGGGCGATGGCCGGGGCATAACAGCAGCCATGGCCGGGAGGCACCAGTTGCACACTGCTGCCGGAGGTGATGGAGAGCAAATGCAGGGATCGCCCGTTCGCGTTCCGTTCGACATAGGCCAGGAATTTACCATCGCGCGAGATGGCTGCGGACCGCACGTTGCCGCTAAAAGTCAACTGCTGGAAGCGGAGCTGCCCCATCCCAGCGGCCGGTTCCGCCGCCGCCCCGCGCCGGAGCCGCCAATAGGCGAAGCCGGCAATAGCGACGATGACGGCTGCGACGATGATCGCGGGTCCCCGGCGACGGTGCAGAAGGTCGAGAATAATCCGCGAATCGGAAAGCGGCTCAGCCGCGCCATTCTGGACGCTGCCGCTCACCGCCGTGGCCGGCGGCCGGAGGCCGCCGGAGTCCGGCGAGGACGCCGAGACGCCCGCCGCGCCAGGCGAGGCGGTCGCCCCATGCGAACCGGAGATGGCCGAAACGCCGGCGGCGGTCGGGGAGGGCGCCCCGCCACGGCGCTCCCGCTGCAAGCGCAACAGGTCGGCGCGCAGTTCCGCCGCCGATTGGCAGCGCAGGTCGCGATCCTTCTCCAGCGCCTTGGCGATAACCGCGGCTAATTTTTCCCCCACCTCCGGATTCAGGCTTTGCGGCGGCTGGGGCGAGCGGTTGAGGATGCCCTCCATGATGACGCCGCTGGTGGCGCCGCCGAAGGCCGGGCGGCCGGTGGCCATTTCATAGAGCACCAGGCCGAAGCTGAACAGATCCGACCGGGCGTCCAGGTCCTCGCCCCGCACCTGCTCGGGCGACATATAGGCAACGGTGCCCAGGGTGGCGCCTTGCGTGGTCAGTTGGGCGTCATAGGGCAAGGTGGGCGCGTCATCGCCCACGGCGGCCGGCTGCGCCTCGGAGGGGCGGGCCTTGGCGAGGCCAAAGTCCAAAATCTTGGCGCGGCCGTCGCTGGTGATTAGGATATTGGCTGGCTTGATATCCCGGTGGACAATGCCCTTGGCGTGGGCCGCGGCTAAACCGCCGGCGATGTCGGCGCCCCATTCCAGCAGGCGGTCCATGGACAAGGGCCGCCCGCCGATTTTGGCGCTCAAGGTCTGGCCCTCGAGATATTGCATGGCGATGAACGGCGCGCCGTTGGCCTCACCGATCTCATAAATGGTGCAGATGTTCGGGTGGTCCAGCGTCGCCGCCAGCCGCGCCTCACGCCGGAACCGCTCCACGGCCGCGGCATCGCCGGCTTGGGCGGCGGGCGGAAGCTTTAGCGCTACAAGGCGGCCCAGCGCCGGATCCTCGGCCTTGTACACCACCCCCATCCCGCCCGCACCCAAACGGCCGAGGATGCGGTAGCGGCCGACTTGCTGGCCTGGGATGAGAGGTTCTGAGGTCGCCCCCGGCATCACCGCAACATCATAAGGCAGCCGCTGGCTCCCGGCTGTTGGCTCCCGACTTTTGGCTCTTGGCCGACCGCTTTCGGCGGTGGACGGTTCGCCGCCGGCGGCCGCGCGTCGCGGCTGGCGGTCAAGCCGGGCAGGTCCACGACCGCGATCCTGCGGCGGGTCAGAAGCAGCGGACAACCCACGTTGTCTTGGCAACCGCGCCCTGATGGCACGGCGAGCCGTGCGCGAAGCGGGGCTCGCACCGGCTTCGCCGAACGCCACCGCCGCCACCCCTCCCGACGCGCCTGTAGCGGCGCCTACGGGAAAATGCGTAAATTACTCAATCTATGGCTGTTTACCTTGACAGTAGGATTTGGAACTGCCATAACTTACGTGCTTAAGCCCATGGCGAAGCGAAAGGACCGGACATGAAAGGACCGAAACCCCAGGCCCCGGCCGCGCCGGCCGTTTCCGGCGGCGAGCCAACGGCGGCCTTGCTGCGCGAACTGGTGTCCCACCTGCGGCAGAGCCGGACACAACTGCGCGAGGAGTGGGCGCGGCGCATCACCGAAGCCCAACTGCTCACGGCGATGACCAAAGAAGAAATCTTCGCCGAAGCCACCTCCGTTTATGACAACTACGTCGAGGCCCTGGAGACGGGCACCTTTGAGGCCCTCCAGGCTTACGCCCGCAACCTGTCGGAACGCATCATCCCCCGAGGCGTGGAAACCGACGAGGTCGTGGGCATCGTGCTGCTGCTGCGCGACGTGCTGGCGCGTTCGCTGTTCGCCAAATACCAGGCGGATTTCAACAAACTGAACCGCATCTTGGACGCCTACGAGCCGGCGGCCAACCGCATCGCCAATACCGTGGCGGTGGGCTTCGTCCAGGAGCGCGAGCGCATCATCCGCGAGCAGCAGGAGGCCATCCGCGAGCTGTCCACCCCGGTATTACAGGTCCGCGAGCGGCTGCTGATTCTGCCCATCATCGGCGTCATTGACCCGCAGCGGGCGCGGCAGCTGACCGAACAGTTGCTGCGCGGCATCCGCACCAATCGCGCCAAAGTCGTGGTCATTGACATCACCGGTGTCGCGGCCATGGACGCTACCGTCGCCAACCACCTGGTGCAGACCGTGGAGGCCTCGCGCCTACTCGGCGCTACAGTCATCGTCACCGGGCTTTCGCCCGAGATCGCCCAAACGCTGGTCACCATCGGCGTGGATTTGGGCAAGATGACCACCGTGGGCGACCTGCAGGGCGGCATTGAGGAGGCGGAACGGCTGCTGGGCTATAAAGTGGTGCCGTTCACCGAAACGGTGGACGTATGAGGCTGCCCGCCAGCGGCCGGGTCCTCCCCTGATCCCAGTCCTTAGACCCCAGGAATCGCGTGGACGTACCCGTACTCAAACAAGGCGCCTTTCTGATCGCCACCATCCAGGCGGCGCTGAACGACGCCGACCTGAACAAGCTGCGCCGCTCGCTGGTCGAGCAGGTGGGCCGCTATCGTTCCCGGGGCGTGATCGTGGACGTCACCTCGCTGGACGTGCTGGACTCCTTCGCCGCCCGCACCCTGCGCGACATTGCCCACATGACCGGCTTTCGCGGCGCTGAGACGGTCATTGTCGGCATCCACCCGGATTTGGCCTTCGCCATGGTGCAGCTCGGGCTGACGCTGGAGGGCGTGGCGACGGCGCTGGATTTGGAAGAGGGCTTGGCGTATTTGAACGAACGGACGCGGCGTTTGGGCGCGGTGCGCCCTGGGACTTACCGCGCCAGCGCCCTGCGGCCCGCCCCGTCGGCCGTGCGTCCAGCGCGGCCGCTGGCGCTGACCCGCCCCGGCGGCCTCCTGCCCCAGGAGGCGCCGCGGGACCGGCGCCGGGACCGGGAGAACCCCGGCGCGCCGGGCGCCAACCGCGACACTCGCCGTGAGATACCCTGAACACGTACGCGTGCACAGCGACGCCGACGTGGTCATCGCGCGGCAACGCGGCCGGGAGATCGCCTCCCTGCTCGGCTTCTCCGCCTCCGATCTGGCGCTGATCGCCACCGCCATCTCGGAGCTGGCCCGCAACATCGTGCTCTACGCCGGTTCTGGGGAGATCGAGATCGGCCCCGTGGAGCAAAAGGACCGGCGCGGCATCCTGATCGTCGCCCGAGACCAGGGACCGGGCATCGCCAATATCGCCCAGGCCATGCGCGATGGCTTCTCGACCTCCGGCGGGCTGGGCCTGGGGCTGCCGGGCGTGAAGCGGCTGATGGATGATTTCGAAATTCAATCGCGGCCCGGCCGCGGGACCACGGTAACGGTGCGGCGATGGAGCCGGTGATGGCGCCGGAACGGCGGCCCGGCACGGCGGCCCGGCTGGACTGGGCCGAAGCTGGGCGTCCCTATCCCGGGGAACGCTCCAGCGGTGACCTGGCGCTGGTCTTGGAGCGCCCACAAGGCGCGCTGCTCGCCGTCGTGGATGCGCTCGGTCACGGGGCCGAAGCCGCCGCGGTGGCGGCCCAGACGGCGGCGGCGCTGCAACGCAATGCCGAGGAGCCGGTCATCCCCTTGCTGCGGGCCGCGCATGAGGAACTCCGCGGTACCCGCGGCGCGGTGCTGAGCCTGGCCGTCGTCAATGGCCGGGACGACACCCTCACCTGGGTGGGTGTGGGCAATGTCTCGGGGCGCCTGATCCGGGCCGCCCCCGGCGCGGCGGAGTTGCCCCACAATGAAGCATTGCTCCTGCGCGGCGGTATCCTGGGAACACAATTGCCGCCGCTGTATGCGGCCATTGTGCCCATCGCCGCCGGCGACCTGCTGGTGTTCGCCAGCGATGGCCTGGCCCCGGACTGGATGAGCGCGAACGTCGTCCCGCCGGAGGCGCCGCCGGCGGAGATCGCGGCGCAATTGCTGCGCCACTACGCCGTGCCCAACGATGACGCCGTGGTGTTGGTGGCGCGGTATCTGGGCCCCGGCGGTCTGGCGCGCTAGGGCGCCTGCCATGCCCTCCCCACCCGACCCCGCCGCCGCGTACACTCGCGCCCTGCACGCCTACACCGAGGGCGGCGGCGAGGCGGCGCTAGCCGACGCCTACGAGTTGGGGCGGTCCGTGCTCAGCGCCGGCGCCGGGGTGCTGGAGATCGCGGAAATCCATCACCGCGCCCTGCGGGCGCTGGCGGAGGACGGCGACGCCGTCCAACGGGAGCGGCGGATGGCCGCGGCGGGACGGTTCCTCCTCGAGGCGCTCTCGCCATTCGAGATGATGCTGCGCGGCTTCCGCGAGTCCAACGTCGCCCTCCGCGGCATCAATGAGCAACTCGAGGCCGAGACGCGCCGCTTGGCCCATGCCCTCCATGATGAAGCCGGTCAGCTCCTGGCGGCGGTGTACATCGCGTTGGATGGCGCCGTGGGCCGCTTGCCGGCAGCCCAGCGGCCGCCCTTCGCCGGCGTCCGGGAGTTGCTGGCCGGCGTCGAGGAGCAGGTGCGCCGCCTCTCCCATGAGCTGCGGCCCACCATCTTGGACGACCTGGGCCTGCGGCCGGCGCTGGAGTTTCTCGCCGAGGGCGTCGCCCAGCGCTATGGCATCTCCATCGCCGTCACCGGCACGACCGGAAATCGGCTGCCCCCGGCGCTGGAGACGGCGTTGTACCGGGCGGTGCAGGAGGCGCTCAACAACGTCGCCAAGCACGCCGCCGCCAGCCGCGTGCTGATTGACCTGCATCGGAATACGGACAAGCTGGAATGCACCGTGCGCGACGATGGCGCCGGTTTCGATCCCGCCTGCTCCGACGGCCGCCAGGGGCTCGGCCTGGCCGGCATGCGCGAGCGCCTGCATTCGGTGGGCGGCGAACTGGTCATACACTCCGCCCCAGGCTCCGGCACGGAGCTGCGGATCAGCGCCCCATTGCCGGAGTGAGCCTGGCGTCCCGCCTGCCCGGCGCGAGCGTAGGGCAGGCGTCCCGCCTGCCCCGGCGCCAGCGTAGGGCAGGCGTCCCGCCTGCCGCTTCGGCCCAGAAACCGAGAGCCGTGGCTTGCGGGCTGCCGCCTTCTGGCCCTCGCTGAGCCTCGCAACCGCCCTAGCGGCGGCTTGGAATCGCCTCGGCGGCGGCGGCAAATGCCGCCTCCAACTCCCGGCTGCGGAGGTTCTGCCGCAGCCAATCGAGCGTCTGCTGGCACTCCGCCAGAGCGGCGTCAATTTCATCGCTGTTCGTCAGCAGGATGTCCCGCCACAGGACGTAGGGGCTGGCGGCCAGGCGCAGCATGTCGCAGGCGCCGGGGCCGGCCGCGGCAAGCAGCCCGTCCCAGGCGGGATGGGCCGCGAAGGCCGCGCCGATCTCCAGACCTAGCGCCGTCGAAAGCAGTTGCGGCAAATGGCTCAGACGGGCCAGCGCCGCGTCATGCAGTTCCGCCGTTGTCCACAAGGGGCGCGCGCCGATGCCGGCCAGTTGCTCCGCCCACGCCGCCGCCGCCGCGCTGGGTGCGGCGCCATCGCCGGTGAGCAGCCAAGCGGCGCCGGCAAACAGCCCGGCATCGGCCTGCTCCAAACCGCCCTGCGCCCGGCCGGCCATGGGATGGCCGCCCAGGAACTCAACCTCGCGCCGTGGCCCCAGCGCCGCGGCAGCGGCGGCCATAATGCGGCGCTTGGTGCTGCCCGTGTCCGTAATCAGCGCCCCCGGCTCGGCGGCGCCAACCACCCGCGGCAGTAAATCCAGGATGGCCCCCACCGGCAGCGCCAGCACGATGACCGCCGCCCCCTGGCAGGCGGCCTCCGGAGTCGCCGCCGCCCGGTCCACTACGCCCCGCTCCATTGCCCGCGCCACCACCTCCCCGCGGTCCCATCCGACCAACGGCGCATCCACCCCGGCGCCACGCAGAGCCAGCGCCAGCGACCCGCCGATCAGGCCAGTGCCGAGAATCGCAATTGAGCCGCGCACGGAGGTGGGCACGCCAGGATGGTAGCATCCCGCCCGGCCCAGCCGGGCCGCGCCCTTCCCACCACCATGCCCCTACTGCGCCCCCGCCGGCCCCGCTCCGGCGCGCGTGCTACGCTAGCCGGAGAGCGGGAGTAGTTCAGCGGTAGAACGCAAGCTTCCCAAGCTTGATGTCGCGGGTTCGATCCCCGCCTCCCGCTCCAACCAAGCCGTTGAGTCCGCGGGCGCTGTGGCTCCCGCCCCGGCCGCCCAGAACGCCACGCGGTATGGACATTGCGGAGCCCACCCCGGACAACCTCCCGAGACCGGCCGTGCTCGGAAGAGCGGCACGGATAATTCTGGGCCTTGTTCTCCTGTTTTTGATTGCGCAGCTTCTGAGGGGGGCGCCGGGGTTCGTCGCCGCGCAGAAGGGATGGCAGATCCCGGGCGGCGACTGGTGGATTTTGGCGATCGCCTGCTTCCTGGCCCTTGAGCGGGTCGCCAATGGCGGTCCGCGGCAACTTGGAGACGCCCGGAGCGCCAGCGGGCGTCCGTTGCCGGGCGTCGAAGCCCAGCCGCAGCGACCAGCGGGAGCGTCCAGAATAGCGCGGCTGAGCCGCTTTGGCCGCGCCTTGGGGGCCCGGCCGCAAGTGGTTTTCGTGATCTTGGCCGCGCTGGCGGCCGGCTGGGATCGGGTCGCCTATGGATCGCTCTGGGCCGCCCCGCTCGGCTGCCTGCTTCTCTGTCTATTCCTCTATGTCCTTGGCTATGCGGGCCTCTCGTTTTTGGTCGCCGGCGCCGCCGCAACGCCCGGTTGAGAGATGAGCGCGATTCCCCAGGTGCTGGGGAAGCGGAAGGGCCAGCTAACACCGGGACATACCTGACGACTCGGCCTCACCCGCCTGGACCGGTGGGAAGCTCGGCGGAAGACCTCGATGCGTGCGGCGGCGCTTGACCGCGACAGGAGCGAATAGCCCCGCGCGGGCGGGAAACGCGCCAGCCCGGAGCGGTCATCCGGCGCGGGCTAGACAGCTGCGTCCCGCTCCAGCCAACTAAGTGAATCCGTGGGCGTTGCAGCCGCGATGGCTCCCCCGCCCCAAAGCTGTAACGCCCGACGCCCCCCAGCCCGCCGCCGAGGCCGCATAATTTGTGTAAGGGAACCGTCATGGCCGCCGAATCGCGCAACGCAACCGAGCGTCCGCCCGCCGCGTGGGCCCCGATCCGCTTTGAATTTTCCGAAGCCAAGGCCGCCGAAGCCGCCGGAGTGCTACTGGGGAAACCCGGGCGTCAGATGCCCTACATGCGGTTGATTAAGCTGATGTACCTGGCGGACCGGGAAAGCCTGCACCGCTTTGGCCGCCCCATTGTCGGCGGGCACTACGTGGCGATGAAGCTGGGGCCGGTGCTGAGCGAGGTGCTGGACGCCATCAAATGCGAACGGCCCGGCGCCTGGCGGGACGCGGTGGAGCGCAGCGGCTATGACGCGGGGCTGAAAGCGCAGCCGGAACCCCGCCTGCTGTCGAAAGCGGAAATCTCCGTGCTTGAGGAGACCGCCGACCTGTTCCGCCGCCTGGACCAGTGGGCGCTGAGCGGGCTGGCCCACGGCCTGCCGGAGTGGCGCGACCCGGGCGCGTCGGCGGTGGAAATCGCCCCCGAGGAAATCCTCGCCGTCCTGCAAAAGAGCGAGGAAGAAATCGAGGAAATCCGCGAGGACGCTGTCGAGATCGCGCATTTCAACCGGCTATTTTCCGCGGATCGTTCGTGATCCCGCCCGGCTTCGGCTTTTTCAACCGCGAGGCACCGGGTGTGCCGCGCCGTCTCTGACTCGTGCTTTCCGACCCGGTCCAAGATGCCGAGCGGGTGGTGATCGCCAATCTTTCCACCAAGCCCGGCCCCGACCGGCCCGGTTGTGTCGTAGAGCCGGGCGAACACTCCGGCATCTCCCGGCCGTCGTATCTGCACTGCGAGCACGCCCGAGTCGCCGCGGCCGCGCAGTTGGAGCAGCTTGCCGCGCAAGGGTTGATCATTCCCGCGCACCCGGCCCCCACCGCGCTGCTGCGCAAGCTGCGGGCGGCGCTGGCGGCTTCGCCCCATGCCCCGGTTGAAGCGGCGGCGATCCTACGCCATCAGGGCTTTTAGGGCCACCGCCGCGCGCGCGCCGCGCCGTCACCTTGCCGCCCGGAAGGGGGACCGGTGTACGTGCCCAGGGCACAAAATTTATTGCACGGACAGGCCAACCACAATTGGTAGCCGCAGGCGGGCACCGACCGCAGAGGAATTCATGCGCCCGGCGCGGCGGCATTCCACCGCCGAGGAACTCGCCGAAATGGACCGTGGCGCCTGGCGGCAGGCGGTCGAGGAATTCCTTGCCGAGCGGGGAGCTTTCGGCAAGCCCGAACAGTTATCCGGCGGAAACAAGTAAAAGTGGACGCCGCGCGGCGTCGGCGCACCGCGGGGGATTGGCTAAAGCGTGAACCCCAACTCCCGCGCTTTCAGCTTGACCGCCTCAGCCCATGTCGTGAGGGGCCACCTAGGGGGCCGCTGGTCCGGCCGCGCGACGCAAATCCATGGCGGTACGCAGCCATCGCCGGTGGCGCGAAGTACGGGGCCGTTCGTCCGCGGCTGCGGCCAAGGTTCCGGCCAGAATGCTTTGCACCAGTCGCCAGTTATGCACACGACCAGCCCCGGCCGTAATTGTTCGGTCTCCATTCTAAGCAGTTCCCCGGCCCGGTCAAGTTGCCATCGCAGCATCCAAGCTTGCGGGTTTCCCCCTCTTGCAGGGCTGATTTTAGCCAGGTTGCTCCAGGCAAACCGCCTCGGCAGGCTCGAGCCGCCCTCCAAAGGGCGAAGAGCGCCAACTGCCTGCCAAAACCGGGCGGTGCGGGTGCACCGAACATCCTCGCGCCAATTTGCGGACTGGCTCCATTTCCTGCTTTCGGAGATCCTCTTCTCGATTACTTCCGGGCTGTCAGCCAGGCCGAACTTGACGTCCCAGCCGTTGCCGGACCGTCCGACAAAAAGCGGGTCGCCGGGCTGGTAATCGGGCGCGCAGGCGGGCCAGTGAATCCCCACCTTTCCCCCGTCGGGCGCGTCGGGGGCGAACCACGGCCTGGCGGCCCTGAGCGTCCGATTATCGGTGCACCGGTCGAATTCGTCCTTGACCAGACCGGGCACGCCGTAGAACTTGTTCCTATACAAATCGGACAGCATTGACCCGTCCGCTCCCCACAGCCCAGCAGGCGAACGGGGCTGCCCAAATGTGAACGTGCCGGCGATCCACCCCCCTGATAAGAGAGTGGCCTTCGACGCGCGATGCCGCGGTGTTTCGCCCGCTCATTTCAGAGCGGCACCGTTGCGGGATCGTACCAGAGAATCCCCGTGAAGGACCCATCGCCGTGTTGATCGTCGTCGGCGAACTGCAACCACCGCCAACCCGCACGCCGGTTCTGCCGTTCGTCCGGCCCGAGAAGCTCGGCATCAATTCGCCATCAGAACCCCTTCGTTTGGACCGATTGTGAGGGCAGGTGAAGGCGCAAAAACGAGGCGGGCGAAGGGGTTTAGGGTGGTGACCTGAAAACTGTCACGTCGGGGGCGACGGTCCAAGCTGCCACCGCGGGCCCACGGGTCCAACCCGACAGTCGCCAACTTGGGAACAACCTGGAAACAAAAACCCCAGAAAACGGCCCTTTGGGCGTTTCCGTGGGTGCGGAAAGCAAAGGGCTGCCGGGGTCGATGGGCGGCTAGCTGCCCTGCTTTTTGAGGAAGTCGCCCCAGTGTTTGGCTAAACATTCGGCGGCGGACTGCAGGCCCTGGTGGTGGCCGAACGCAAACGCGTGGCCGCCCTTGTGGCAGGTGTAGCTGAAAACGATGATGCCGGTCTGCAGGTTAATCACGCTCATGGAGAGCGAGGAGGCGCGGCCGCTGTTGCCGGTAAAAATGGCGCGGACCGCGCTTCCCTTCCGCTGGCCGCCAGCGAGGGTGATCAGCACGTCCGCGGACTTCTTTCTGATCGTGAACTCGACGGGCAGGTGCTTCTTCTGGACCGCCGCCTCGATGTAGGCGGCGTAGGGGCTCGCCGGGTTGATCCAAGCGATGCGGTTACCGCCGCCCGGCGCGGGTCTCGCGGCAAAAGCCACCGTCGTCAGTAGCAAGCCCGCCGCGACCGCGTACGCAAAATTTCGGATGAGAGCCTTCATCGTTCCTCCCGATTGCCCCGGCACGGAGCCGAGATGGGACCACTTTGCCGGACGGACCCGGGAAAAGACACTGCTCCGCCGGACAGGGTTCCGCCCGGGTAACCGCCTTGCCGCGGCCTGGCGGGAGCTGGCGGGCAGGGCCCACCGGCGCCGGGCTCATCTGCTAAAATCCCGGCAAGCGCATGGCGACCGCCCCAATCCCGGTGTTGCTGGTGGAAGATGACCGGCATGTGCAGCGTAGCTTGAGCTTTCAACTGCAGAAACTGGGCTACGCGGTCACCTGCCGCGAAGACGGTGAGACGGGCTTAGCCGAGGCCATCCGCGGCGAGTATGGCGTCGTGATCCTGGATTTGATGCTGCCGCGCCTGGACGGCTTCCGCGTCTGCGCCAGCCTGCGGGCGGCGCGGCCGGAGCTGCCGATCGTCATCACCTCGGCGCGCGTCGGGGAGGAAGACAAGGTGCGCGGCCTGGATTTGGGCGCCGACGATTACCTGGCCAAGCCCTTCAGCCTGGCGGAGCTGGCGGCCCGGTTGCGGGCGGTGCGGCGGCGGACGCCGCCGGAGGACGCGGCCACGCCGATTGAGCGCGGCCCCTTGCGCCTGGACCGACGGCGTGGCGAGCTGTTCGCGGCCGGCCAGCCGGTACGGCTCAGCCGCCGGGAGTACCAGATGATCGAGCTGCTGATGGCCCATCCCGGCCGTTTGTTCTCGCGCGAGGCGCTATTGCGCCGCGTGTGGGGCGACGGCAATCCCAACAGCGCGCGGGTCGTGGACCAGCATTTATATACGCTCCGGCGGCGGCTGCGGGAGTTCCTGCCCCAAGAGTTCATCGAGGTGGTGCGGGAAATGGGCGTGCGCTTCGTGGACCGCCTGGACGAAGATGCCGTCCCAGGGCCGGCCCCCGGACCCCGCCGCTAACCGAGGCAGACGCGTGCCGCCGGACCCCGCTGCGCATTCCCTATTGCCGCCCGCCGAAGGCGAGGCCGCCTCCGGCGCCCAGCGGCGCGCCTATTTCCATCACCAGCGCCAGTGGCTGCTCGGCGTCGGTACCATCTCAGCGCTGGCAGCCCAGGCGGTGGCGCGCCAGTCCGCCGTCTGGGAACTGGGGCTGCTGTTCGCCGCGTGGCTAGCCTATTCGTTTCTCCTGCCCCTCCTGGATCGGCACTGGCCGGAGGGCCCTGGCCAAGCCCGGGCGCTGGCGGGCTATTTCCTCGGCGAAGTGGTGTTGCTGGTGGTGGGGCTGTGGCTGATGGGCGGCGGGACTGGCCTGGCCGCGCTGCTGTTCGTCTTCGTGGCCCTCTACGCCCCGCTGGCGCTGCCGCGACGGCTCGGCTATGCGATCGCGGCGGCCGCCGCCGCGGGCTGGGTTCTTGCCACGGCGGTAGGGACGCGCGCCGGCCTGCCGCCGCTGGCGTGGGCGGCGGGGGCGGCGGGGGTCTTCGTCTCCGGCTACGCCAGCGGTGAGTTTGCGCGCGTGTTGACCGGCGTCAGCCGCGCCCTGGGTGCCGCCAACCGCGACCTGCGCCAGGCCGCCAAGGAACTGCGCCAGCACCGCCACAACCTCGAGGAACTGGTGGCCCAGCGGACCAGCGAGCTCGCCTCCGCGGGCGACGAGCTGCGGCGTGCCAACGCCGAATTGCGCCGCCTGAATCAAGCCAAAAGCCACTTTCTGGCCAACGTCTCGCATGAGCTGCGCACCCCGCTCACCTCCATCCGCTCCTTCTCCGAGCTGCTGTTGGCCTATCCCGAGGAGGCGCTGGAGACGCGGACGGAGTTTCTGCAGATCATCAAAAACGAGACGCTGCGCCTTACCCGACTCATCAACGACGTGCTGGATTGGTCCAAGATCGAAGCCGGACAGATGTCCTGGCGCCACGAACCCGCGGACTTGGCCGCCGCGGCCCGCACGGCGGCGGCGGCGGTGCGGGGCTGGGCGGAGTCCAAGGGCCTGGCGCTGTCGGTGGCGGCGGAGACCGGGCCGGGCGGCGCCATCCTGACCGGCGATTTCGACCGCCTGGTGCAGGTGGCGGCGAATCTGTTGAGCAACGCCATCAAGTTCACCGCCCGGGGCCAGATCCAGATTGGAGTGCGTACCCTGGCGCCGCCGGCGGAGGGGGGCGCGGCGGGACGAGAGCTGTGCCTCTATGTCCGCGACACCGGCCCCGGCATCGCCCGCAGCGACCTGTCCCGCATCTTCGAAAGCTTCCAGCAGGGCGGCGATCCGCTGACCGATAAGCCGCGGGGCACCGGCTTGGGGCTGGCGATCTGCCGCGAAATCGTCAGCCACCACGGCGGACGCATCTGGGTCGAAAACGAACCCAGCGAAGGTTGCACGTTTTATTGCGCGTTTCCCGCCGCCGTCCCGGCGTCGTTAGCTGCCGCGCAGGCCGGCGGCGCGCGGGGGGGCTAGGGCCGACTGCAAGGCCTGCCGCAAACGTTCTAGCACCCGGTCCCGCACGCCTGCGGCTGCTCCCGGCAGGCTGAAGCCGCTGGCTTGGCGGTGACCGCCGCCACCGAACTCCTGGGCGATCGCGCACACGTCCACCGCGCCGGCCGAGCGCAGACTGACCCGCTGCCGCCCGGGACCGTCGGCGGGGCCGGCGGGGCGGAAAAACGCCGCCAACTCCACGCCCCGCACGCCCAAGGCATAGTTCACCAGGCCCTCGGCATCCTCCCAGCCGGCGCCCAGCCCCTCCAATTCCGCCGCCTCCACCCACATCCAGGCCAGCGGCGGCGCCACCTGCAGATGCGAGAGCGCCGCGCCTAGCACGCGCATCTTGGCCTCCGGGTAGGCCAAATACATCTGCGCCGCGATGCCATGCGGCGGCGCGCCCAAACGCGCCAACTCGGCCCCCAGCTCCAGCGTCCGGGCGCTGGTGTTGGCAAAGATAAAACCGCCCGTGTCGGCCACCACGCCCGTGTACAAGCAGGTGGCCACGGCGGCGGAGACGGGCCACGCCATGGCCCGCGCCAGGCGGTAGATCATTTCGCTGACCGCGCAGGCCGACTGGTCTATCCAGTTGACGTTGGCGAAGGAACGGGCGCTGGGGTGGTGATCCAGGCTGATGGTGAAATAACCCTCCAGCCCGGTGATGTGGCTGCGGGCGAAGCTGGCGCATTCCAGCATCACCAAAGCCTCGGGCGCGGGCAGGCCGCCGGGGGCGGCCGGGGTCACCCGGACGCATTCCGCGCCGGGCAGAAAGCCATAGGGATAGGGCAGTGGATCGCGCAGCAGCACCTCGGCCCGCCGGCCCGCCGCGGTCAGCAGGGCGCGCAGCGCCAGCAATGATCCCAGGGCATCGCCATCGGGACGCGCGTGGGAAACCAGCCAAAAGCTGCGCTTTTGGCGGAAGGCGTCCAGAACGGGAGTGGGCGTATCCGGCATCGGCGCCAGGCGAACCGAACACGGTACCACAGACTGGCCCTGGATTCGGAGGCTGGGGCCGTGCCAGGGCGGGAGGCGCCCGTTCCGCGGCAACTTGGAGACGCCCCGAGCGCCAGCGGGCGTCCGTTGCCGGCCGTCGAAGCCCAGCCGCAGCGACCAGAGGGAGCGTCCAGAATAGGGCGGCCGAGCCGCGCGGGCGGGCGC
>JBOGKW010000035.1:0-22670 GCA_050746205.1 Terriglobales bacterium
GCTTCGCGTTCGACACCGCCACGTACGTCACGCATAGCAGCACGTTTGGCTGGCTCGTTTTCGGCGGCAATCTATCGCAACGTCGGCACGTCATCCAGGTCACCCCGCTCGACGCCTTCCGCATGCGCGTCTACCTCGCGCCTTTCGGGCTGTGGCTCCGTCTCGACGCGGGCAGGTTTAGAAGCGTAAGCTTCGACCCGCGCACGCGGACCGTGCATCTCGTCCTGGATCCCGCCACCGAGTATGCCCATCGAGCCTTGCTGAGAATTTCTCAGCCTGCCACGATCACCGGGCTCGGCCACTTCCGCCCGGAAGGGCAGTTCCGCATGGTGCGCGGCGCCTACGCCATCCCGTTGCACGCAGTGGCCCGCCAAATCGTGCTCAGGGCCGCAGCTCCTGCCGCGGTGACGGCCGGTCTGCGGAGACGCCGCGCGGCAATCCCTCCGGCCGACTCGGCCGGAGCGAGCCCCGGGCTCCGCAGGCAGGACCCGCTGGCGCGTCGTGGAGGTTCCGATGGAGCGGCGTAAATTCCTGCAGGGCTCGGCGATGGCCGCAGCTGGGCTGGGACTGGCCGGCGGACTCAACGCCGAGGGCAATGCCCAGAACGGCCCAACGCGCGCGACCGCCGAAAACCTCTCGCCCACGCTGGTTCCGGCTCACGCGCTCGAACTCGACGGTCACACCCTGCTCTGCGAGTTCGATCGGGCCGGCGCGCCCTGGAAAGTGTACGAGGACCTCCGCACTCGCGACGGCGCCATCACCTTCGTCTCCGCCGCCGGCCACGGTCTCGTGCTCTCGAAAAGCGCCGAGCCCAGCTACCAGCAGGGTGCACCCTACGTCGGGTTGACGCTCAGCGAGATCGGCCTCACCGCCGAGGACCTGCTGGCGACCAAGCTCCTGGAGCACGGCGACCCTGACCTCGAACAAGTCCGCAGCGCCGCCCCACCCCTCATGTCCAAGCATCTTAGGAGAAGGGGATGGCGCCTGCCCTGGGATACCTTCGTCGGCACCCAGCAAAGTGAAGACACCATGCCGGCGTTTCCGGCCGGCGCCACTCGCACCTATCATCCCGGCCAGTACTTCTCCGAGTTGAATCTGGAGCTCGCCAAACAGCGGTACGACGGCCTGCTGGGTGGATGGATGCCCGTGGTCCGGCGCGTCATGCCCTTGGCTGGCGGCGCGCATATCGAGCTGCTCATCTTTGGCGACGTCAACGCCTATGACAAGTTCATTGTCCAGACCTGGCATCGCACCGCCCGCATCGAGCAGGGCAAAATCACCAAGGTCGTCTATGGCTACAGCTATCCGGCCTACCCTCCCGCGCGCGAAGCGCCGACGCCGCAAGCGTTTTACCGCGGCCTGCTCGACTTCGCCGCCGCCTGGCAGTCCCTCTTGGCGGACGCGTCGCCGGCCGATCTCCCCGCGCCATCCCCCTCCGAGGGATCCTTCGCGGATATGGCCCGCTATGCCTTCGTCAAAGAACTGATGACCCGCCCCGGCGGCGTCTACCCCAAGTACGGCGCCGTGGATCGCGACTACTATGGCTCCGAGTACGACGGGTTTCAGGACATCTTCACCAGCTCCCTCTACGCCAACCTCGAGTGGGGCCGCTTTGGCATGGCGCGGACGGTCTTCGACAACTACTTCACGGATTACGTGGATGCCAAGGGCGCGGTGAACATGCGCGGTCCGGAAACGGCCCAGTACGGCATGATGCTGGACCTCATCGCCCGCTATTACCGCTACACCGGAGATGCCGCCCTGCTGCGCAAACATCGCGGCAAAATTGAAGCCATCGCCGCCATGCTCATCGCCATGCACGATGAGAGCCTCAGGCTCCCCAAGGAGAACCCGGGGCACGGCCTCATCCATGGCTGGAGCGAATCCGACTCCTGCCTTGCCGCCCATCCGCAAATGTGGTGGCTGCCCTATTTCAGCAACAGCGCCTTCGCCGCCCGCGGTCTCGGCGAGCTATCTTCCGTCTGGCGAGAGCTCGGATACGCGTCCACGGCCGTGGAGTGGGCGGGGCATGGCCGCCGGCTCCGCGATACGGTGATCGGCTCCGTTCGCAACAGCGTGCGGCACGACATGACCCCTCCCTATGTCGGAACCTACCCCGGCACCGCCCTGACCTTCATGGAATCGCTCAGGACCCAGCGCCCCAGCCCGCAGGGATGGCCCCACCGTGCTTATGCCGAGCTGCTCCAAGCGGGTATTCTGCCCGATGATCTGGCCAATACCGTCATCAACTGCATGCGCGCCTACGGCGCGACCACGTTGGGCATCGTCGCCAACGTTGAGCCGCTGCACCCCTGGGGCCGCGACATTCTTGGCTTCATCTCCTACGGATACGCCCTCGAGCTCCTTCGCCTCGACCGCATTGAGGAATACCTGCTCTTCCTCTACGCGCACCGCTATCACGACCACTCGCGTGGCAGCTGGACCGCGGCGGAAGTCGCGGGCATCACCGGCGGCTCCGCTCTCTACTGCATCCCGGCTCAAATGACGATTCCGTTGCTGGTGCGCTGGATGCTGGTCTTTGAAAATGCGGAGGAGGACCGCCTCTATCTGGGCAAAGCGCTACCCCGCGACTGGGTGCTCTCCGGCAAGGAAATGAGCATCCGCCGCGCGCCGACGCGCTGGGGCCGCGTCAGCTTCCGCATGCAATCCCGGTCAACCAGCCGGGTGCGGGCGGTCGCCGAGCTCCATGGCCCCAGGGCCCCGAGCGTCATTGAGGTCAAATTCCGCCTGCCTCGCGGCAAGACCCTGCATCGCGTCACCATCAACGGGGAAGAGGCTAGCGCCAAAGGGGAAGTCGTCGAAATCCGGCCGAATGCGGTGCGCAGGTTTGCCATCGAAGCCGACGTGAGCTGACGCTGAGCCGAGCTCCGTTTGCGCTTTCTAGCCGCGGCAACGCGGAGACACCCCGAGCGCCCGCGGGCGCCCGTTGCCGGCCGTCCCACCCCAGCATGCGCCGCTGCATGCTGGGGACCCCGGCGAAGCCCAGCCGTAGCGACCCCGAGGTCCCCAAAGCGCTGCGGCGCGGTTTGGGGTGGGACCAGCGGGAGCGTCCAGAATAGGGCGGCTGAGCCGCCTCCGGACGAAGGGCTTGGGATGGTGGCTGTTTTCACACTGGAAATCGCGAGCCGTCGTTCAACCGGAACCCCTATGGGGCGCTACCGCCTGGGCAGGATTGAAATATGCCAGCGCGTGCGACAACGTGGAATTGACTTGCTCACGCGGTTTGCCCCGAAGAGAGCGGGGCTGCTCGCCTGCGTCAGTTCGGGCGTTGGGGCGTCGCCGGAGGTTGCGCCGCTGGCTTTGCAAGTGCTGGGTACGTCGCAGGAGGGTCCTGGTCTTGACGAACCAATGGCAAAGACCGAACTGGCGGGCGGAGTTGCGGATGGCCGCAGCCGCCCGCCTCACGCTGAAGCACGCGCGCGGTGGCGGTAGCGAGGAGTCTGCCACGGTCGTCAATCTCAGCCCGCATGGGGCAGAAGTGATTGTCCCCTCGTATTGGGAGCCAAACGAGCGGATTCTGGTGCGGGCGCCAGACGGCAACTGCGTTGCTCTCGCTCGTGTCGTGTACTGCCACCGTCAGCAGCGGGCGCAGGGCTTCGCGATCGGGCTGGAGCTGCGCACGTCTACTATGCCGTGGCCCCCACGGCCGCAACGGGCCGCGTAGCTGGGCCCGGGGTTTCCGGCCGTTGCGTGGCGGGGACCGCGCCATGCGGCGCGTCACGGTGGCGGGCCATCCGCCGCCCGCACCGCGCCGGGTTACGGTAAGCTGGCTCGTGATGAGGGCCATGCTCTTCGCCGCTGCCGCGATTGCTGTTGCCCTGGCCGGCGGGCTTTCCGCCCAGGCTCCGGTTGCGTCGCCGCGCCCGCCACAGAGCGCGACCACCCCGGCGGGCATTGTCTGCCCCAGCGCCGTGGCGGACGTCGCGCTTCTAGCCCGGCCCGGCGGCGACGCGCTGCTTGCGGCGGCTCCCTGCGGCGTGGGGGTGCTCGTGGTTGCGTCCACCGGAGCGTGGGTGCAGGTGACACTGCCTGGGGTGGGCACCGGTTGGGTCGAGCGCAAGTATCTCGGGCCGCCTCCGGCTCCGACGGTGGCCGTGCCCCCCGGCTTTACCACCGGGCTCATTCTCGGCGTGTCCCAGAAGGTGGCCGCCGCCAGCGCGCCGGCAGGCAAGGCGTACTTCAGTACGTTGCACCTCGCCACCATCGCCGTGCCGGCGCTCGCGCGCCAATACACCGTGCAGTGCATTGGGCAGACCACCTGGCAGCGGATGACCAACTCCTTTATCTGTCCGGACCTCGACGTCGGTGCCGCCTATCCCGTACGGGTCAAGGGGCAGTCGCTGTGGCTCATGCCGGGAGGGCCGCGGTTGAGCGCAAATCCGTCCGCGACATTTCAATATGCCGTGGTTGCGGTTCGCCTGGCCACAGCCGAGCGCCGGTGAAGCTCGCGAGGCGGGTGTCGCTTGATCCTGGCGGTGACCTCGCGGGCTGCCGCGATAGGTATCCGGCGGGCGCACCGCGCCTTGGATTTACCGAATCCTCGGGGCCGGTGTGCCCTCCAGCAACGCGCCGACATTAACTACCACCACGTCCGGCAACGGCGTGCGGCCCGAGCCTATCGGTCCCCGATTGGCTAGGGCCACCACCGCGAGGCCCCGCCGGGGATTGAAGAAGACAAACGAACTGTAGCCGCCGGTTCCGCCGTCGTGCCAATAGCTACCCGACGCCGGAACGTAAATCCAGCCCAGCCCGACCTTCATTCCCGGCGGGCCAGCCGCGCGGGGCCGGTGCTGGAGCGCGAAGGCGGAGGCCATAGCGGCGGGCGGGTGCAGGTTGGCCTCAAGATAGGTGAGCAGATCGCCGGCCGTCGAGCGCAGCGCCCCGGCCCCGGCGAAGGCGGCGGTGAAGGTCCAGTTTGCAGTCACATGCCCGGCGGCGTCATGGCCAGGCAGCAGGCGGCGTCGCTGCGCGGCGGAAAGCCGGATTACGGTGTTATGCAATGCGAGCGGGCCGGTGATCTCCTGCCGCAGCAGCGCGGCGTAGGAGTTATGGACCGCGCGCGCCAGCGCGTACCCGAGCAGGCCATAGCCCAGGTTGCTGTACACGAACGGCGCCCCGGCGGGATGGGCCAGCCCGCGCTGGCGCAGGTAACTGAGCAGGCGGGCGGGGGCATAGCCGGCGTAGGGGTTGGCGGGGGAGACAGCGTTGAAGTTGTCCGGCATCGGCGGCAAGCCGGAGTGCTGGGTGGCGAGCTCGCCGAGCGTGATGCCGGCGCCATGCGCGGCGGCTGGCGCCGAGCCCGGCGGCAGGAACTGAGCAACCGCATCACGGAGGCGAACCCTGTGCTGCGCGACCAGCCGCGCCAGGAGCAGGCCGGTGAAGGTTTTGGTGACCGAGCCGATTTCGAACATCGAGTCTGGACGCGCCGCGCCAAAGGCGAAGATCCGCCGCTGCCCGTTGGCCACGACGCCGACGACCAGCCCGAGGCCGCTGCCCGGCGCCAGAGCGCTCCCGCGCAGGGGCGCCAGCTCGGACTTCAACACAGCGCCGAGCCGCGCCAACGGCACCGGGCGCGGCCGAGCCGCCGCGGCCTTCTTCTCGACCGTGGCGGCCGCCGCGGCGCTTAGGCGGTGCAAGTCCAGCGCCAAGGGAACACCCTGGCTCCAAGTTCCCTTTAGGATCTGCCCGTTCGCCGACAGCACGCCCTTGTAATGGCCGTGCACGGACGGCACATCGAAGCTCAACAGTCGCCCGCGCCAGACCACATGAGTCGCGGGCCGTCCCATTACGCCCTGCGCCGGGCTGTCCAACGTGGCAGAGAAGCCGCCGGGCGCCTTGCGCACGCGCACCACCACGGGCAAGCTCTCGCTCCCGGCGTGCAATGCGCCAGCCCAGTTGCCCGCGGGCCCGCCCGACTGGGCCCAAGCCCCGCCGCAAAGCGCCAGAGCCAACGTTATGAAACTGAGAAATCGCGTGCCTCGACCTTCCCGGCGGTGACCTCGCGGGCCGCCGCCTATGGCGTCTCCGTGCCGCCCGGAGTGTACCACGGCCGGATGCAGCGAAAGCGGCCACCGCGCAAACCGGCGGCACGGGCCCGGCCAACGCGGGGGACCACCCGGAGCGTCCAGAACAGGGCGGCTGAGCCGCGCTGGCGGCGCGCGCCGCCTTACTCCGCCCGAAGGGCTTTGGCCGGATCTAGGCGCGCGGCGCGAATGGCCGGCACCAGCGCTCCACCCAGGGCGGCAGCGACCAGCACGGCAACGGCAGCGGCAAAACTCACCGGGTCGGTGGGCGGCGTGCGGAACAAAAATCCGCGGAGGGTGCGGGCCAGCAGCCACGCGGCCAGGCTGCCCGCCGCGGCGCCAACCGCCGCTAGCCGCAGCGCCTCCCCCATCACCATCGCCAGCAGCCGTCCCCGTCCCGCCCCCAGCGCGGCCCGCACGCCCATCTCCCGCCGGCGCCGCTCCACCGCATAAGCCATCACGCCATAGATCCCGATCGCCGCCAGCGCCAGCGCCAGCCCGGCGAACAGGCCAACCAAAATGGTCCGGAACCGTGGCGCCGCCTCGCTGCGGTGAATCAGCATCCGCAGCGTGTGCAGCGCGATGGGCACGGCGGGGTCGGCGCGGCGGGCCGCGGATAAAAGCTCCGGCGCCAGCGCCGCGGCGGAAATCGCCGTGCGGGCGACAACGGCATCCCCTCCCTGTTGTTCGATCTTAGTCGCAGGCACATAAAACTCGGCGCCGTATTTCCCCCCCAGGCTGCCGATCTGGATATGGGGCGCCACCCCGATCACCGTGTAGGCGTTGAATTTTTGCCCGATGGGATTTCTCCCCGGCCAAAATTCCTGGGCCATGACCGTGTCAATAATGGCCACATCTCGCGCCTTCGCCGCCGAATCCGCCGCCGTAAAGTGCCGCCCCTGCAGCAGGGGGAGGCGCATGGTCGCGAAAAAGCCCGGACCGACGGCAAGGTTGTCGCCGGTCGGCGGGTGGGAGCCCAGCTTCCGCCCCGGCAGCGCAATCGTGGTGATCGAGAACGATCGCGTCATCGGCGCCACTTGGGTCAGCGCGGCGGAGGCCACCCCGGGTTGGGACCGCACCTGCCGCACCAGGCGAAGATCATAAGCCCGGACCTGTTGCGGCGAATAGCTCGCCGGCGGGCTCGGCTGGATCACCACCACCTGCCGTGCCGAGTAGCCGGGGTTCACGCCATTCAGCGCCATCAAACTCCGGAAGAACAGCCCGCTGCCAATGGCCAACACCACCGCCAGCCCAATCTCCGCCACCACCAGCCCTTGCCGCAGCCGCCGACCCCGCCGGTCCCCGCCCTCCCTCGGCCCCGTCTTCAGCGTCTGCGTGAACTCCCCCCGCGCCAGCGAAAACACCGGCGCCAGGCTTGCGAGCACGCCGGCGGCGATGGCCACGGCGCAGGCAAATGCCAGAGCCCAACCATTGACGCCCGCCTGCCCAATCCGCGGAATGTCGGCCGGCATCGCGGCTTTTAGCGCCATTAGCGCCACCCACGCCAGGGCCACGCCTCCGGCCGCGCCCGCCAGCGCCAGCGCCACCCCCTCGGTCACGATCTGGCGCGCCAGCCGCTTCCGTCCCGCCCCCAGCGCCGCGCAAATAGCAAATTCCCGTTCCCGGTTTGCGGCGCGGGCCAATAGGAGATTCGCCATATTGGCGCAGGCAATCAACAACAGCAGCCCCGATGCCGCCAGCAACAGCCACAACGGATTGCCGGCCGCGCCCAGAACCTCCGCCCGCAGCGGCATGACCAGGGGAGGCGAGAACCCGAAGGGAAAGCCGCTGCCGCTGCCTTTATGGCTGCGGTCGGCGGCGGCGGAAATGGCTCGTAGTTGCACCTCTGCCTGCGCCATCGTGAACCCCGGCCGCCGGCGCCCCACGACGCCCAATCGCCACCAGAGCCCGGCCGGGCCCGGATGGAAGGCATAGGGCAGCCAATAATCGTCTTTCTCCGGGCCGCCGAGGCCGGCCTCCATGCCGGGAAAATCGAAGCCCGCCGGCATCACCCCTACAATTCGCCGCGCCACCCCGTCTAGCCGGATCCCGTGGCCCAGCACATTCCGCCAGCCCAGCCGCCGCCAAAGCCGGTAGCTGATCAGCACCACCGGCGCCGCGCCTTTGGCATGTTCCGCGGGCGTGAAGCCGTGGCCCATGATCGGCCGTACGCCCAGCGTGCGCAGGAAACCGCCGCTGATCTTGGCGCCATTGATTTCCTGCGCATATCCCGGTCCCCCGGGGCGGGAAAACGCCGCGGAATCGCTTTCATACCCGGCCAGCGAGGAAAACGCCGTACTGCGGCGCCGCCAGGCGAGAAAATCGTGGTCGCTGCTCCAGGTGACGCCGGAGCTATAAAACGGCGTCCGCGATTCAATGGCCGCCAGTCGGCCCGGTTCGGAGAAGGGAAGCGGGCGCAGCAGCACCGCGTAAACCACGCTGAAAATTGCCGTCGCCGCGCCGATGCCCAGTGCCAGCGTGAGGATCGCCGCGGCGGAAAAGCCCCGCGCCCGGCCCAGCCGGCGCAGGGCTTGCAGCCCATCACCGGCGGCGCCGGAGCCTATGGCGAAATGAGCGCGCATGGCTGCTGCGGACTAATGTAGCACCGCAGCATGCGCGCGACACTGCGGGCCTGGCCGCACCGGCCGCAGCCAGATGCGCCGATACGGTCCGTTTCGGCTGGCAGCGTTCATCTGAGCGCTCCGGCGGGGCCGTCTCACGCGGCGTACCGACGAGCCGTCTTTCCACGCCTCACCGGCCAAGGCTTGGCGGGAAGAACTCCCTCGTCCGCCAGAAAGCTATTGAGGCGATCCAGGGTGAGCCGTTTAGTGAGCGCAGAGCACGCCGCGTTTTCGGTTCGCAGGTGCCGCCGGAATGGGCCGCTAGGTTGCGACATTGGCCGCCGGTGATCGCTTCGCCCCGGCAGGGGGCCGGCGTAACAAAGAGCCAGGCAGCGTGCCCCACGGCTGCAGAAGGCGGCTAGGCAGCGCCAGCGCGCCGTAGCGGTTGAGCAGGTCGCGGTACAGCGGGTTCAAGCCGGGGTCGTGGTAGTCCGGCGCCAGGACGTCGTCCCTCAGGTTGTCCAACACCACCGTGCGCGGCGCCCGCCCAGCCGGCGGCAGCCCTGCTCGTGCGGCTCCGTCCAGGCGCGCGCACTTGAACGAAACACCAGCAGCCGCTCCGGCTTGCGGCTGCACGCCAGCGTCGTAACGAACAGCCGCGTGCGCCCGTACCTGCCGCTCGCCGGCTCGCGTACAATCGGGCCGGTGCCGTAGTCCACCCGCGCCTCTTCGCTCGGGCGGCTCTCGATCGCCGGCCGCGCCCCTCCCGCGGCAACTTGGAGACGCCCCGAGCGCCAACGGGCGACCGTTGCCGGCCGTCCCACCCCAGCATGCGCCGCTGCATGCCGGGGATCCCGTCGAAGCCCAGCCGCAGCGACCACCAGGAGCGTCCAGAACAGGGCGGCTGAGCCGGATTAACTGGACCATTGCCTCGCAGTTCTGCCAAAATGCGAGGACGCTGCACTGCCGCACCTGCGGAGGACCCGCCGAGGAATGGACAGGGAACGCTTGGGTATCGTGCATCTCGTGTTTTCCCCTGGCAGCCGCCCTCGCCGGCGGCCCCGGACCTGGCCCCTGGCCCACGGGGCCATCGCCTCCATTCCGCTTTGCCACGGCCACGCGGAAAACCGCGCGCTCCTGTTGCCCCGCCCCCCCTCCGCGAACGAGGCCCAGCGGCTGGCCAGCCGCGCCTCCGCCGCCATAGTTCGCTGCTACGCCGCCCCGACCCCGGGGTTGATCCGCGAGCCGGTGTTCATCGTCTCCGCGCCCCGTGCGGGCAGTACGCTGCTGTTCGAACTTCTGGCACGCAGCCCGGAGCTTTGGACCGTTGGCGGCGAGAGCCATGAAATCTTCGAGCGCCGCTGGCAGCCGCCGGGCCTCCGCGGCAACGCCCTGGGAGCCGCCGACGCCACCGCGGCAGCCGCGCGGATCGTTCACGCCGGTTTCGCCAGCGTGCTGCGTGACCATTGCGGCCGGCTCCTGCTGGCGATGTCGGACGGGCCGCGGTTCCCGGTTCGGTTGCTGGAAAAAACCCCCAAGAATGCCCTCCGCATCCCGTTCCTGAAGGCGATTTTCCCGGGCGCGAAATTCGTCTATCTGTATCGCGAGCCGAGGGCCAACATCGCCAGCCTGATCGAAGGCTGGCGCGCCCTCGGTCGGTTTGTGCAGTACCGGCCCGACGGCCGTCCCTGGTGTTTTCTGTTGCCACCCAACTGGCCGGATCTGGTGGGCCAGTCGGCGCATGTGGTTGCCGGCGCTCAATGGCGGACAGCCAATGAAGCCATCATGGGCGACCTAAGCGCCTTGGACCCGTCGGATTCGCATTGTTTGGACTATGAAGAACTCGTAGCCCACCCGGGCCCGGCGCTGGCCGCGATCGGGCGCTTCGCCTCGGTGGACCTGAGCGGCGCCATTGCGGCCATGACAGCGGCTCCCCCGCCGCTCTCGTCCAGCGTCCTCGCGCCGCCGCGCCCGGACAAATGGACGCAGCATGAGCGCTCCCTGGACGAGATCTGGCCGGCCGTCCGCGGCACCATCGAGCAATACGCGGACTACTGTGCGGCGCGGCGCCGGCGGGAGTAGGGCCGCCGGAGGCGCGCTGGAATCCGCTCTGCCCGTTACCGGGAGCAACGCCCCATTCCCGCGGTTCTCTCGCCATGGGCGGCGCGACAGGCGAAATCGGAAGATGCCCCCGGCCGAAAGCGGGGCATTGGGGCGCAGGCCGAAAGCCCGGCGGCGGAGCCGTTCGGATGGCCGGCTACTGTCGCCAGGGTTCGCCGGCGCGTTGGCGCGCGACCAGGAGTGCCCGAGCACGCTGCTCCAAGGCCTCGGCGCGGGGCATCAGGGCGATGGCCTTCTGCACCTCGGGGTCGTCGTTGAGCAACACTTGCATGCCGGCGTTTTGGCCGTAGAGGCTGGTGATGACCTTGGAGCGGATCTCCAAACGGACCCACGAGGCGTTGGCCTTCAATTCCTCAGGGGTGAAGGGGATGTGCTTCTGACGCAGAAATTGGCCAAAGTCGGTAACGCTGTCCTGCGGCGGCTGCCAACCGCGCGGCACCTTCGGATCCTTGGCCAGGAAATCGTCGGCGTAATCCAGCAGCGCGCCGCGGTCGAGCACATTGTTCTCGAAATCGTTAGCCCCGTCGAAGGCTTCGGTGAAGAACTCCTGTAAGTGCACCTGCGGCAACGCCACATCCGGTGTGATACCGCCGCCACCGTAGACGATCCGCCCGTCGTCAGTGCGGGCCTCGGTGCGGTTCGGGTTCTTGCGTACCGGACCACGAGCGTAGTAGTAGTCGTACAGGGACAAACCAGCGTAGGGACGCTGAATCAGCCGGCCGCTGGGCGTGTAGTAATGGGCTGTCGTCAACGCCAAGCCGGTGCCGTCGCTGAGCGGAAACACCGTCTGTACCAGGCCCTTGCCGAAGGTGGTTTGGCCGACGATCAGCCCGCGGTCATGATCCTGGATGGCCCCGCTCACGATCTCCGAGGCGCTGGCGGTGAAGTTGTTGACCAGCACCACCAGCGGGAAACTGGCGCCATCGGCGCCCTCGGTCGCGTACAGGTTGGCTTGGGGCGAACTGCGACCGTGGTGGCTGACGATTAACTGGCCCTTGGCCAGAAATTGACTGGCCACGCCCACGGCTTGGCTCAGCAGGCCGCCGGGGTTGTCGCGCAAGTCCAGGATCATCCCCCGGAGGTGTTGCGGGCCGCCGGCGTCCTGGATCGCCTGCTGGATCTCCTGGCTGCTGGTCTCCATGAACTCCGACAAATGCACGTACAAAATACCCGGCGCCACCATGTAGTGGGCGTCCACGCTGCCGTGGTCCACCTGGGCGCGAATCAGCGTGAATTCCAGCGGATGCGCATGGCCGGCGCGGAGAATGGAGACCTGCACCGGCGTGCCTTTGGGCCCCTTCAGCAGATCGGCCACCTTGTCCAGGCTGAGACCAATGGCGGACTTTCCATTGATGGCATAGATGATGTCGCCGGGACGCAGCCCGGCTTTTGCGGCGGGAGTGCCGGGGAAGGGCATTTGGACCATCACCGAATTGCCCTGCCGGATGATGGTCATGCCCACGCCGTAATAACGCCCGCTCTGGTCCTCCTGCATGCGCGCGAATTCCTGCGGCCCATAGAAGCTGGAATGCGGGTCCAGGGTCCGCAACATCGCCGGTATGGCGCCGTCATAAATGGCGTCGTGGGCGTTGACCGGCGTAGCGAACCGCGTCTGCACCACGCTGTACACGCGGGCAAACTGTTGCAGGTCGCTCTGCAACTGCCCACCGCTGGATTGCGCCTGGGTGGCGGCGACCTTGGGACCGTAGAGTCCGCCGATGATCGCACAGACGGCCAGGACCAGGGGAATCAGAAGCAAGCTGCGACTTTTGCTCATCGTCTACGCCGTGTTTGCGTTCGGGCTGGCCGTGCCGGAGGAATCGCGCCCAAAACTAAGGCTTTAGCGGCAGTATAGCAGAGGGGCCGCCGTCGCTTGCCCGCGCCTCGGCCCCGAGATTTCTGGGGCGCGGCGGCGCGTTTGGGGTGAGGTTGCGAGGCCCTAGGACAAGCGGCTGGGCTGCCTCAGCCATCTTCTTCCTGGTTCAGAACGGCGGATCGCGCCAGGGGTTGCCAAAGCGGCGCTGCGCCCCAGCCCGCGCGATTAGGCCGCCTTGGCGCCGGGCTGGGTGGGGGCGCTCCATTCTGTTTTATGATCGCTACAGCGGACCTGCCGCTCGCGTGCCGGCCCACCGCCGCCGCCCTCCATGAATTTCGGCGCCGATCTTATCTTTTTCTTCTTCCTTGCCTTTCTGGTCTTCGGTCCGCGCAAGCTGCCGGAGATCGCCCGGGTGATGGGCAAGGCGATGGCCGAACTCCGCCGCGCCAGCAATGAGTTCCGCTTCTCCTTGGAGGATGAGATTCGCAACGCCGACTTGGCGGACGAAGCCCAGAAGGCCCAAGCCACCTTGAGTTCCCATCCCGCGGCCCTGCCAGAGGGCGAGGCCGAGGATGCCGGTGGGGAGGCGGATGGCGCCGCGGAGTGGGGCGCGAGTGAGGAATATCGCGGCTACGGCGAGGAAGACTTTGCTGCCGCGCCGGAGCTGGCCGCGTCGGAGGCGGATGCCGAGGCCACGGCAGCGGAGCGTGCACACGCCGAAGCCGACGCCGAGCAGCCCAACCCCTTTGCCCCCGCCGCTCAACCGGCGGCAGCGGCCGGCGAACACGCCGAAGACGACGCCACCGGTCTCGCGCCGGCCCACGCTCCGGCCTCTTTGCCCCCCGCGCCCGACCCGGGCGCTGCTCCCCACGCGGGAATTGCGGAGACGGTGGGGGGGGTGGCCGGGACGGTACCGGCCGCCGAGCGGCCCTGGCCCACGCCGGAGCGGCGGGCCTAGCATGCCCAGCGCCGGGCGGACGGGCGCCGCCACCTAGCCATGCCAGAAGAGTTGCAAACCGAGCGCGCCCGCGGCCGCGGTGCCGGCGAGGAGCCGTTGGGCGGAACGATGTCCTTTCTGGAGCACCTCCAGGAACTGCGCCGCCGCATCTTCCTCTCGCTGTGCGGCGTCATCGTCGGTTTTTGCGTCTGTTTCGCCTACGCGAACGAGATCTATGCCTTCATGGCCCAGCCTCTGGCGAAGGCCTTCGCCGCCCACGGCATGGCGGGCCAGAAGCTGGGCTACCTGAACCCCATTGATCCGTTCAACCTCTACATCAAGCTGGCGCTGATCGCGGGGCTGTTTTTAGCCTCGCCCTGGGTGCTGTACCAGGTATGGCTCTTCATCTCTCCCGGGCTCTATAGAAAAGAGCGGCGGTACGTGGTGCCGTTCGTGCTCTGCACCTCGGCCCTGTTCATTGCCGGGGGCGCCTTCGCCTATCTGTACGCCTTTCCCATCGCGCTCAACTTCCTGGTCGGCTACGCCCATCAGTTCCAGCCCTTTGTCACGATTAACGAATACTTCAATCTCTTCGCCACGGTGATCCTCGGCCTGGGCCTGATCTTCGAGCTGCCGACGCTGATCTTCTTCCTGTCCTTGCTGGGCGTGGTCAGCGCTCGGTTTCTGCTCAAAAACTTCCGCTACGCGGTGCTGGCCATCTTCATCGTGGCGGCCGTGGTCACGCCGACCGCCGACATCACCACCATGCTGGTCTTCGCCACGCCCATGCTGGCGCTGTACGCCGTGAGCATCGGGGTGGCCTACATTTTCGGCAAGGACCGGCGGGACCGCCGCAAGGCCAAGCGAGCGGCGGCGGCCTCATGAAGTTCCTGATCGCCTTGGCGCAGTCGCTGGGCGTGATTGGGGTGTTCGGGCTGGCCTTTTGTGATAGCTTCTTCGTTCTCTTCGGCGCCAACGACATTGTGCTGATCGCTTTCGTGGCCAGCAAGGCCAGTTGGGGCTGGGCGGTGGGGGCGGCGGTGATGGCGACCACGGGCTCCGTGCTGGGAACGCGGCTGATGTACCGGCTGGGGCGCAGGGGCGGCGCGGAGATCATGCGCAAGCGCATCCCGGAGCGGGCGCGGGAGCGGGTGTTGGGCTGGACGCGGCGCTATGGCGCCCTGCCAGTGGGTGTGGCCGCGGTGATGCCGCCGCCCTGCCCCTTCGCGCCGTTTGTCGTCGCCGCCGGCGTGATCGAGGTGCCCCAGGGGCGCTTCAGCCTCTCGGTCGCCGTCGGCCGCGGCGTGCGGTACGGGGTGGAAGCCTATTTCGCCATGCTCATCGGCCGCAACCTGCTGCACCGCCTGGACGCGGTGTATTGGAAAGCGGTGGAAGTCGCCGCCATCGGCGTGGCGGTGCTCCTGGCCGCCTGGCTGCTATACCGGCTGCGGCAAGCCCGCCGCCACCTGAGCGCCCGGGGCGGGGGTTAGCCCGCGGCGGGCAGTAGCTCGCCACGGGGCCTATTGCGCTTCCAGCATCCGCAGGGTCTCCATGACCACGCGGCCGACCACGGTGAAGCTGTGCGGGCTGAGCTTGTCCATGGTGTCCTGCGCGGTGTGCCAGTAGGGGCCGGGGGTGGCGTTGTTGTTGGGGCCGTAGGTGAAGTCAATCAGATCCACCGCGGGAATGCCCACATGGAGGAAGGGGAGGTGGTCATCCTCAATGGCCCCCTGCTGCTGGAAGAAATAACGGGAATAGCCGAGCCGGCGCGCGGCGGCGGCGACAAAGGAATTGAGCCAGGCGGTGGAGTTGGTCTCCCGCAACACGTCCAAATGCTGGTCGCCGATCATGTCCACTAGGATGAGGGCGTGAATGCGGGGCACCAGCCCCTCGTGCTGAAACTGTGCCGCCAACTGGCGGCTGCCGTAAACGCTGTCGGTGGCCGTCCAATGGTTCACCGCTTCCTCGCCATCCAAAAACAACAGCCAAACCGGCGCGCTGGGCGGCTGCTTGGCCAGCACCGCCCCCGCCTCCAGCAGCAGCCCGGTGCTGGAGCCGCCGTCGTTGGCGCCCACGAAGCGGAAGGGCTCGAACTTGGTGTCGTAGTGGCCGGCCAGCATCAAGATTTGCCCCTGGCGTGGGCCGAACTTGGCGATGATGTTGACCTCGTGAAAAGGTCCCCGCGGAGTGTGTGCGACAAAGTGGTCCGGCACGATGCGCGCGCCATCGCGGCGTAGCTGCGCCAAAATGTAGGCCACCGTGCGGCGATGCGCCGCGGTGCCCGGCGGCCGCGGCCCAAACGCCACCACGGCGGCGGTATAGCGGTAAGCGGCACGGCCGCTGAACGGAACGGCGGCCGAGGCCGCCGCCAGCGGCAGGGCGCCCGCCAACAACCACGCCAGACATCCGAGCCATCCGCGGCTGGGAAAGCGCATGGCTTGATCGTAGCAGGCTTGGCCGGGCCTTCGCAGTGACGTTCGGAGCGCTTGCGGGCATCCGCTCCCGGCCGCGGAACCCGCGAGGGAAGGCCAGGATGGCTGGGCCGCAGCGGTGCGGGCTGGGCGGGAAGCCCGGGGGCGTAGAGCGCGCTTTTAGGGGGAGCGCTGGTCGTCCAGAAGTGGGCGGCGGAGCCGCTATTTTTGCCCCTCGCGCAGAAACGTGCCGCGCTCCAGGTCCTGATAGGCCTCCCGCAGTTGCTCCTGCGTATTCATCACGATCGGTCCGTACCACGCCACCGGCTCCTGCAGCGGCTGGCCGGAGACCAGCAAAAAGCGGATGCCCTCCTCGCCAGCTTCGACCATCAGCTCATCGCCCCGATCGAACAGCACCAACGCCCGATTTCGCGCCTCGGCCGGCGGCGCGGTGTCTAGCCAGCCGACCGGCTCGGTCGGCACCGCCAGCGGCTCGGAGGCGTTGCAGAACTTGCCCGCCCCGCTAAACACGTAGGCGAAGGCATGCCGCGTGGTCTCTACCGGCAAGGTCTTACGCCGGCCCGGCGGCACGGAAACGTCCAAGTAGATGGGGTCGGCGGCGATGCCGTCCACCGGACCTTGGGCGCCCCAAAACGCACCGCAAACCACGCGCACCGAAGTGCCGTCGTCATCGGTTACCACCGGCACCTCGCCCGCCTTGACCTCTTGATACCGCGGTGGCGTCATCTTGAGCGCGCTGGGCAAATTGGCCCAGAGCTGAAATCCGTGCATGCGTCCGGCGGCATCGCCCTTCGGCATCTCCTGATGGATGATGCCGCTGCCGGCGGTCATCCATTGCACATCGCCGGCGGCGATGGCGCCGCGATGGCCCAGGCTATCGCCGTGTTCCACCGTCCCCGCCAACACGTAGGTGATGGTCTCGATGCCCCGGTGGGGGTGCCAGGGGAAGCCGGCGAGATAATCCGCGGGCACATCGTTACGGAAATCGTCCAAGAGCAGAAAGGGATCGAACTCCCGCGTGTTGCCAAAGCCAAAGGCCCGCCGCAGGTGCACTCCGGCCCCCTCCAGCGTGGGTTTGGATTGAATGAGCCGCTTCACCGGCCGCAACGACATGTTCGGGCACCTCTCGGGGAGAGTGTAGCGCGGCCCCGGTCGCGGCGACTTGGAGACGCCCCGAGCACCGGCGGGGCGTCCGTTGCCGGCCGTCAAAGCACAGCCGCAGCGACCCCGGGGTCCCCAAGGCGCAGCGGCGCGCTTTGGGGTGGGACCACCGGGAGCGTCCAGAATAGGGCGGCTGCGCCGCGGAACACCGCAGCCGCGCTCGCCGCGGCTAGCGCTGCGCCGGAATCACCCGGGAGGAGACGGCAAAGCGGCGGTAGTCGCTAAAGTCCTCCTCGATGCCGAGGTGCAGCGATTTGACCAGGAATAGGCGCGCGGCCAGGACGGCGCGCAACCGCAGCGGAAACCAATAGCCGGCGACCGGTGCGGCCCGATACCGGATGACTCCGCCCGGGCCGATGCGGGCCACGAGCCAGCCCCAGGAGATGGTCTTGACGACGGTGATGCGGGCTTGGGCCACCTGATACGTTTTGGCGTCAATCCACAGCCGGCCGCGCACATGGGACAGCAGCTTTAACGTGCTGCCGCGGTAGTCGTAGTGCCTTCTGGGCCATCCCGCGATTACGTAGAATGTCCCTGCCGGGATGCGCTGGATCCCCAGCAGCCGGAGATGCATTGCCCCCGGGATCGCCGCTCGTACCCGAGCCATTTTCTCCTCCGCCCGCCGTGCCTTGTCGCGTTCCCGAGCCCGCTGCCGTGGCGACTCGCGCTCCAGCCTCCGCACAAACCGGGCCTGCTTTTGCGCTTCCTCCGTGGCCCGCTCGGGGCTCAGCGGCCGCCCATGCTCCCCGACCAGGCGCGGGTATTGAACCCCGCCTACTTGGGAAACGTCATACGTTTTGTCGGATACGACCTTCTCCTGGCGCCCCTGTGAATCGAGCAGCCATTGCCGGTCCCGCTCGCGCCAGGCATAGTGCTCAAGGGCCTGGTCATTGGCCTGCCCGGCTTTTTCCGCGCGCAACAGAATCGCCCGGGCGGTCAGCCCCAGCGGCGCCGGCGCCAGCGGCGCGGGCGGTACGCTTTGGCCCGCGAGCAGAGTTGAGCAGAGGAAGACCGCGCCGGCCCACGGCGCCCAGAGCGGCGCCTGTAACCACGCGGCGCCCCGGCGTTGCGTCATCCTGGCTCCCATGACAAGTCCGCGGCCGGTTACGCTCGAGGAACAAAGCAGGGAAGACTCCTGGGCCGCTTCCCAGGATGCTACCAGAGCCCGCCGAACAGCCGCGAGCCGCTGTTGCTGCACTCCGATCGAGGTTGCCGTATAATCCGCGCCATGCGATACCGCTGCCGGCTTGTAGCGTTGAGCTTCCTTTTCTGCCTGTTCCCTTTGGTGGCTGCTGGCCAACAGACCACGATCGCCGTGCGCGCCGCGCGCATGGTGGATGTGGAGCAGGGCCGCATCGTAACGAACGCGGTGATCTTGGTGCGTGGCGGTCTGATCATTGCCGCCGGCAGCGGGCTGGCGATTCCACCGGGGGCGCAGGTGGTCAGCTTGGGCGACCTGACGCTGATGCCCGGGCTGATTGACTGCCATGTGCATCTGTTCCTACACCCGGGCAGCGAGACGATGCAGACGGTTCGCGAGTCCACCCCGCAGCGCACCATTCAGGCGTTACTGGCGGCCAAGGCGGATCTAATGGCCGGCTTCACGTCGGAGAAGGATATGGGCACCGAGGGTGCGGGCGATGTCGCCAGCGTGGCGGTGCGCCAGGCCATTGTGCGGGACGAGGCGCCCGGCCCCCGCCTGTTCATCTCCGGTAACGCCATCTCCATCCTGGGCGGCCATGAAGACGCCTTCGGCTTCAATCCCGCCCTGGATATCCCCTCCAATGCCGATATCGTCAATGGCCGTCTGCAGCTAATCGCGACCATTCGGCAGCAGATCAAGGACGGCAACAATTTCATCAAGATTTATCAGACTGGAAGGGACCAATATCACGACGGGGTTTTCACCACCCCGTATCAGTTCACCGAACCGCAGTTGGCGGCAGCGGTCCAGGAGGCGGCGCGGCTGGGGACCTTCGTCGCCGTGCACGCCATGGGCGAGCCGGGCACGCTCTACGCGGCCGAGGCCGGCGTCGAGGACATTGACCACGCCTACCAGCTCAGTCCGGAAACGATGCGCATCATGCGTCTGAAGCGCATCTTCGCGGTCCCGACGTTCGCCATCGCCGAGTACTTCGCCGCGCATTTGCCCGAGGCCGCCGAGCGGAGGGAGATGGCCGCGATTTTGGCCTACCATGCCCGGCAATTTCGGCGGCAACTGGCGGCGGGCGTGCCCATCGCCGACGGGAGCGATGTGGGGCCGTTTCCCCATGGCACGCAGGCGCAGGAGATCGTGCTGATGGTCCAATACGGCATGGCGCCCGCGGCGGCGCTGCGCGCAGCCACTCTCAACGGCGCGGAACTGTTGCGCGAGTCGCGGGAGCTGGGCACACTGACTCCGGGCAAATGGGCGGATATTATCGCCGTCGAGGGCAATCCCCTGGACGATATTTCCGCCGTCATGCGCGTGCGCTTCGTGATGAAGGGCGGACAGATTTTCCGCCGCCCCGGGGATCATCCCGTGACGCCGCCCGTGCTGTTGCGGCCTATTCCTGAATAGCCGCGGGCCGGGGGCCTCGGCAGCCGGCAGGCGTTGCGGCCGGGCAGCCAAGGCGGCTTCCACCCTACCGCCCGCGCCGCGAGGGCAACCGTCGCCGCCCCAGAACGCCGCCTAAAGCTCTGGCCGCGGCCGCCGATACACCGGGTATGCCCTCATCCGCCCCGGCCCGGAAACGTCCCCGCGCCCGCCGCTCCCGCGCCGGCTGGAGTGGCATGATCGAAGCCGCTCCGTATGGCGTGTTCCGTTCCACTGCCGGTCGGCCGGGGTTCCTGGACGTGAATCCCGCCATGGTGCGCATGTTGGGGTACACCTCCAAGGCCCAACTGCTGGCGGCGGATTTGGCCCGCGACATTTACGTTGAGCCGGCCGCCCGCGCCGCCGCCGTGGGGGCGCTGCTACGCCGGCAGGAGGCGAATTTTCAAGCCCAGGTCCGCTGGCGGCGCAAGGATGGCGGGGTGCTCGACGTGGTCCTGAACGGCCGCCGTATCCGCCGGGCCGGCCGGGCGGCGCCGGTGTTTGAGGTCATGGCCGAGGACGTGACCCTACGCCGCCGCGCCGAGCAGGAGACCGCCGCCGCCTTGAAGCTGCAAGCCGATTTTGTCAGCTTCGTCAGCCATCAGTTGCGCACGCCGCTGACCGGCATCCGCTGGATGCTGGAGCTGGCGCAGCAAACGCCGGGCCTGCCGGCGGAGACGGCGCGCTGCTTGGACGATGCCCGTCAGTCCGCCAGTCGCCTGGTCGGCTTGATCGGCGACCTGTTGAATGTCGCGCACTGCGAGGCCGGAAAAACGCGATGGCTGCCGGCGGTGTTGGATTTGGCGCAATTGACCGCCAGCGTCCTCCATGAACTGCGCCCGCAGGCGGAGCAGCGCGAGCACCACATGAGTTTCCACCCCGCGGCGGCTCTGCCACAGGTCCAGGCGGACGCCAATCTGCTACGCCAGGTGATGCTGAACCTTTGTTCCAACGCCATCAAGTACACCCCGGTGGGCGGCGAGATTGCCATCACCGCCGCGCGCCAGGCCGGCGAGGTGTGGTGGTCGGTGCGGGACAATGGCATTGGCGTGCCGGCGGTGGCGGCTGCCCGTTTATTTGAGAAATTCTTCCGCGCCGAGAACGCCTATGCCGTCGAGACCGAGGGCACCGGTCTAGGGCTGTATTGGGTGCGCCGCATTCTGGCGCAGGGTGGCGGGCGCGTGTGGTGGCAGCCCGCCTGTGGCGACATTGGCGCCGGGGATGGAAAGGGCAGCGTCTTCACCTTCGCCCTGCCCCTGCGTCCGGCGCTCGGGGCGGGAGGCGGAGCATGAGCAACACCACGATTCTGTTGGTCGAGGACGACGCGATCTTGCGCCGCGCCTGCGCGCTGGGCTTGGAACAGCGGGGCTGGCGCGTCATCGCCGCCGAAGATGGGGAGCGCGCCCTCAGCTTGGCGTTTCTGCGCCAGCCGGCGCTGATCTTGCTGGACCTGCTGATGCCCAAGCTGGCGGGATTGGAGGCGCTGCGGCTGCTGCGCGCCGATACCGCGACACGGGAGATTCCCGTATTTATCCTTTCCAACTCGCTGCGGGAGAGCGACCGCGACGAGGCCCGGCGGCTGGGAGCGCAAGCGTATTTTGTCAAGTCCGACTTTTCCCTGCAAAAGCTAGCGGCGGCGATTGCCCAGCAGTTGGACGGCGCCCCGCCGGAGGTGGACGCGTGAAAGCACCGCATACCGCCGAAATCGTCTCCTCTCCCGCCGCCGCGGCGGCCGCACCGGAGCCGCCGCCCCAGGCGCGTCCGCGCCTGCTGCTGGCCGAAGATGACCGCTGTCTGCGCAAAGCCGCCCGCACCGCATTGGAGCGGCGGGGTTGGGAGACGCTGGTGGCCTGCGATGGCGAGGAAGCGCTCGCGGCGCTGGCGCAGGGTGGGGTGCATCTGGTGTTGCTGGACCTGATTTTGCCCAAGGTGAATGGCTTCGAGGTGCTGGAGCGGCTACGGCAGAACCCCGCCACCGCCCAGATTCCAGTGATCGTGCTGACCAACTTGGGTCAGTTCAGCGAGATTCAGCGCGCCCGTCACCACGGCGCCGCCGGTTACCTCATCAAGGGCGAATTGAATCTCAGCGAGATGGTCGCGCGCGTGGAGGCGGTGTTGGCGGAACGCCGATAAGCGTGGCGCCGGGACCGCGCCGGCCAAGACAGCCCCAGGTAGCCCGCACCGACAGCGACCAGCGCTAACCGGCGCGTGCCCCGCCCGTTCGCGGCAACTTGGAGACGCCCCGAGCGCCAGCGGCGTCCATTGCCGGCCGTCGAAGCCCAGCCGCGGTGACCAGCGGGAGCGTCCAGAACAGAGCGGCTGAGCCGCAGGGCGTCCGCCGGGGCCGTCCGGCACTGGGCGGGCGGGGACGCCCTCCCGAGGGGCGGGGCACCCACCTAGAACCGGCGGAGCGGCCTACTCGATCTCCGCCAGCGGCGCGCCGGGGCCGACGGCCTGGCCCTCTTCGGCCAAGCGCGCTCCCAGCCGCCCCGGCTTGGGGCTGCGCACTTCGTTCTGCATCTTCATCGCCTCCAGCACCAGGACGCCCTGCCCGGCGGTTACCGCGGCGCCGGGCGCCAAGAGCCAGCGCACGACGCGCCCGGCCATGGGCGCGGTCAAGCGCAGCGTGCCCTCCGCCGCGAGCGGCTCCCGCCGCTGGCGGCGGGGGTCGGTGACACTGGCCTGGGCGCTGATGCCGCCGCCGGTGATCCGCAGCTCGCCGGGCACATCGCCCGCCTCGATGTAGAACGTGTACGCGTGCCCGGCGAGCAGTAGCGACACCGTGCCGGCATCCACGCGCCGCAGATCGGCGGCGATGGGCTCGCCGTCCAGCAACACCGTCGGGGGCTGGGCCGCCAGGTTCAACTCCACGGCATACGCTTGGCCGGCGATCGAGACCTGCCGCTTCATTTCCCGATCTCCTCCTGCCAGGCCGCCTGCCGCCACGCGCTGTCGGCTTCGGCGCCGGGGGTGGCGGTGGCCCCAGCGTTGCCGCCATTGGCGCTGGCCGCGGCGGCCAGCGC
>JBOGKW010000036.1:0-22487 GCA_050746205.1 Terriglobales bacterium
CAGGGCCGCAAGGCGGCAAAATTGGCGACGGTTCATGGTGCTGAATGTACACCCGCGGCATTCCGGCCGTGGGCGCCGCATTGCCGCAGGGCGGGTCTAATATAAGGGCCAGGGAAGACGCGGAGGTGGGGCATGCGCGCGCTGTGGGTGACGGCGGTTTTGGGTTTCGCGGCGCTGGTAGCGGGGGCACAGCAGCCGGCCCGGTGGGCTCCCGTCGCCAATCCGGCCACCCCCGCCGTCGTGGCGCCGATGCCGCTGTTTCCGCCCGTGCCCACGGTTTCCCCCATGCCACCGGCCGTGGTGATGCCGCTTGCCGCCGGCCCGCCACTGGTGTTCAGCGCCGTTCCCCCATTGCCCGACAACGCGCCATTTGTGCCCGGGGAAATCGCGCCTATCCCCTCCGCCGTGCTGCCGCCGCCCAGCGCGCCGCGTCCGGTTCCCTCCGTCGTCACTCCGCTGGCCGCCATGCCGCGTCTCACGTCGATCACGCTGCCTCCGGTGCCCAGCGGCGTGTCGCCGGCCGCCGGACGCGGCAACTTGGAGACGCCCCGAGCGCCAGCGGGCATCCGTTGCCGGCCGTCGAAGTCCAGCCGCAGCGACCAGCGGGAGCGTCCAGAATAGGGCGGCTGAGCCGCCATTGTGCCGTCCGTTCCTGCCTTGGGCACTCCGCGGTAACCGCACCGGCCGGCGGTGCCAGCGAGGGCCACGGTAGACTCGGGTATGCCGTCCCCAACGGAACGCACCCGTCTGCGCCGCTATCCGGCCCGCGGCAGCCACGATCGGGCGGTGGCCGACGCCGTTCTCGACGAGGGCCTGGTGTGCCATGTGGGCTTTGTCTCCGAGGGCCAACCTTATGTGATCCCCACGGCCTACGCCCGGGAGGGGGACGCCGTGTTTCTGCACGGCTCAGCCGTCAGCCGCATGCTGCGGCACCTGCGCGGGGGGTTGCCGGTGTGTGTCACGGTAACTTTGCTGGATGGGTTGGTGCTCGCCCGCTCCAGCTTCCACAATTCTATGAACTACCGCTCGGTGGTCGTGCTTGGGGTAGCGCAGGCGGTCGAGGCGCGGGAGCCGAAGCTGGCCGCGCTGCGCGTGATCAGCGAGCATCTGGCCCCCGGCCGCTGGCAGGTGGAGCGCGCACCCAGCGAACAAGAATTGGCCGCCACGCTGGTATTGCGGTTGCCGATTGAAGAGTTCTCCGTCAAGCGACGCAGCGGACCGCCGTTGGATGATCCCGGTGACGTGGAGCGACCCATATGGGCGGGCGTGGTGCCCCTGCGCCTGCAGGCCGGGGCGCCGGTAGCCGATGCGCTTACTGCGTCCAGCCTCGCCCCCTGGCTTCCGCCGTCCACTTCCGGTCACTAGCGCGGAGCGCCGCCAAGCGCCGGTCCTTGCGGATGGCGTAAATCGGCAGGCGGTTCAGCCGCCCTATTCTGGACGCTCCCGCTGGTCGCTGCGGCTGGACTTCGACGGCCGGCAACGGACGCCCACTTGCGCTCGGGGCGTCTCCAAGTTGCCGCGTGTTGTTACGGGGAGGCGCAACCGCGCGCTCCAGCCCGTGGCACACAGGCTGTGGCCTATGCCACGCTTCCCGCTCGGCCCTGGCGTCACCTGGCCGCCCCCGCGGGTGTGAGCCGACAATGGGCTAGAGGTGGGTCGAGGTTTCCCGGCCGGTGGATTCCCCCCGCAGCCAAATATAGAGCGGTGCGTGCGGCTCTGGAGGCGGCCAGGGCAGGGCAATGGACAGCCGTTGTGTTCCCGGCGGCCCATCGGCCGGCGTGGGCACGGCGGTGACCGGAACGCCATGCGCCGCGTCCCAGCCGGTGGCGGCAATCATTTGCAGATTCATTCCGGTCAAGGCGCCAGCGTATTCTCCGGGCCCGGCCAGCTGGCTGCTCAGCTCAAAGCGGCGTAGCACCGGCATCTGGACGATTCGGCCCAGCAGTTTGGGGGCGGAGTCGCCGGCGCCCGGCGCGGAGATGGTCAGCTGCAATTGGCAACCGGAGCGGCCGATTCTTCCCGGCAGGAGGGCCAAGTAATACAATCCGCTACCGGCCGATTCCAACTGCCCCGGGCCAGCGGCCGCGGTCTCGCCCGGCTGCAGGCGCAGATCGCCGCGGTCGGCGGCGGCGTCCTGGCAAGCCAACTGAAAGGTGGGGTCGTCGCCGGCGTGGGAGGCCACCACAGAGAAGCTGACCATGGCGTTGGCGGGGATCTCACCGGGTCGCAGCGCCACCGCGCCCTGATAGGGGGCTTGCTCAATGGAGGCGATCGCCGGCAGCGGCGGAGCGATTTTGATGGCGTCCGGCACCGTAATCGGCGCCGCACGCCCGGCTAGGTAGAGCCGCGCCGGAAGCAACTGGCCCACTGCCAACCCGGCCCCTGGAACGATGGTGGCAGGGCGCGAGGTGGAATTGTTGCCTCGGCCCAGGGTCCAAGTCGCGCCGGGACTGCTGACGCGGAGGATTTGTTCCAAATGTCTTCCGCGCAGCCACACGGTGGGCCGCGCCGCGCCCAGGTGCACCGTCAGGGGCAGCCCCGCGAGCGAGGGGTTCGGCGGCAGCACACGCAGCGGCAGTTCGGCGGTTTGCCCATCGGCGGACTGCAAGCGGAGCTGGTAGGCGCCCGCGGCTAGGTGGTGGGCGTCAATTTTCACCGCCAATCCGACAGCGCCGCGATGCAGGCAGGTCACCGGCACCGCCGTGCCTCCGGCGGAGGGCAACAGTTCGGCGCGGTGTACCAGCGAGAAGTCGGCGCCGGTAAGGGTGTAGGTCACAGCTCCGCGGCCGCTGACGAGGGGAGGGGCGCCGGGCGCTAGCCGTGCGTGCGCCAGTTGCGCCTCCGGTCGCACCTGGACCGTACCCTGGGCCACCACTGGCGTCCAGTCCCACGCCGTGGCCAATCGATACCGTCCCGGGGGCACCTCCGCCTGGCGCAAATCCAAGCGCACCTTGTCCGTGCGCACGCCGACGTTGAGCACCTCGACCGAGATCGGGTAGCGCTGCCCGCCGTGGCTTCCTTCGCGGATCAAGGCCCAGCCGCGGGCGCGCATGATGGCGCGCAACTGCGCCACGCGGTCGCAGGTGAGGGTGACCGCCGCCGGCCAGCCCGCCTGGATGCTGACGGTTCCCAACAGGTGAATGCCCGGCGGGCTATCTCCGGGCACCTCCGCGATCCAGAGATAGGCTAATCGCGCATGCGCCTGCGGTGAGGCATTGGTGGTGCATAGCGCCATGCCGCTTTGCTCGTCCAGCCCGGGAACCGCGAAGGCGCCGCGAAATGCGGTGCCGGGGAAGATCATCCCGTGCAGCGCCTTGACCAGCGGCACGCTGCTGCTGGCCACGCCCATCACGCCCAGCACGGGCGAGAAATACAAACTCGCCACCGCCGCCGCCGCACTTTGCGAATCCACCGCCAGGGCGGCATGCGGCGAGGCGCCTTCTTGCGCCGTCGGCGGCGCTACGGCATGGAGCAACTCGGTGGCTGTCTCCTCGGGCGGCTGCGCGGGGTTGATCTTGGGCAGCTTGATCCCGTAGCGCTCCGAGTACTGGTGCAGCATCGCCTGCAAGTTGAGGCTGCCGGGCCGGGACTGCTCATAGCGGCTCAGCAGCGCCACCAATGCCTCCACCCGCGTGGCTTGGCTGGCGTAGGCAATAAAGCTGCGGATCAGCTCGGGATGCGCCGCCGCCAGCTTGTGGATGGTTTTGGCATTGAAGCCGTGGGGGCCGAACATCAGCGCCACCGCCGCCACGGGCTCCGGCACCACCCACGCCGCGGGGCGATCGGCCCGATGCACGGCGAGAACCCGGGCATTTTCGGCATCCTCGGCGCTGGGGATGAGCAACAACGCCACCCGGGCCGAGTTCCGCCACTGCGGCAACTCACCGTTGGGCAAGTACCAGAGCATCTCGCCGGCCCGCAGATCACTGATCTGCGTGAGCGGCAGCATTGGGCCCCCCGCCGCTGGCGCGACCATCAGCCGGAAGCCGGTTAACAGATCACCGCCTGGGCACCGACCTTGGGCCCAGGCGGATCCGCCCAGCCACAACACCAGCGCCGCGACGATGCCCGCCGTAGCCCCTCGAAAACGCATAGACGACCTCAACTACTCTGAATTGTACCCTCCGCGGCGGTGCTCGGCAGGCGCGCGGAACCGCGCGGAGCATACCGGGCCCAGCCCGGCCCGCGTACACTGAAAGCCTATGGCCAACGATGCCGGCGACGGCCCTCTTTGCTCCCGTCCCGCGCCCAATGGGCCGGGCATCGAACCGCGCTGGACCCGCGGCGCCAAGGACGCGATCGGGACCGCGTACGCAGTCTCCAGCCGGGTGTGGTTTACGGTGGCGCAGGGCGTGGTGACGGAGGTGTATTACCCCACCATTGACCAGCCACAGATCCGCGATTGGCAATTCCTGGTCAGTGACGGCGCCAGCTTTTTCCATGATGAGCGGCGGCAAATGACCACTACCATTCAGGCGCTGGCGCCCGAGGCGCTGGGCTATCGCGTGGTCAACCAAGATCCCGAAGGGCGCTATCGGATCACCAAGGAGGTCCTCTCCGACCCGCACCAGTCCTGTGTGCTTATGTCAGCGCAGTTTGAGGTGTTGGCGACCTTGCCGGCGCCGTTGCACCTGTATGCCCTGGTCGCGCCGCATCTGGGCGTGGGCGGTTGGGGCAACTGCATCCAGGCCTGCCGTATCGGCGGGCGATGGATGCTGGCGGCGCACAAAGACGGCGTCTGGCTGGCGATGGGCGCGGACGTGCCCCTGCAGGCCACTTCCTGCGGTTATGTCGGGGTGAACGATGGCTGGACGCAGTTGGCCAACAGCTACCAATTGCAGGAAACCTACGACTGTGCGGGCGAAGGCAACGTGGCTGGGATCGCCGAGCTGGACCTCTCTCGCGGGGGCCGTTTCACCGCCGGGCTGGCGTTTGGCGAAACGCTGCATAGCGCAGCCAACACGCTGCTGCAGGCGCTGGACATGCCCTTCGCCGTGACCCGTGCGCGGTTTCTCGATCAATGGCAGCGCGTCAACGAGCACTGGATCAACCTGGACCGGTTTAGCGGCGACGGCGGACGGCTCTATCGCAGGAGCGTGCACTTCCTGCTGGCGCACGAGGACAAGACCTATCCCGGGGCGATGATCGCCTCCCTCAGTATTCCCTGGGGCGAAGTGAAGAGCGACTCCGATTTGGGCGGCTATCATCTGGTTTGGACCCGGGACATGGTGAAGAGCGCCCGCGGGTTACTGGCCGCAGGGCATGCCGAAACGCCCCTGCGCGCGCTGATTTATTTGGCCACCTCGCAGCGGGAGGACGGGGGCTTTTATCAGAACTTTTGGGTGGATGGGCGGCCCTATTGGACGGGACAGCAGTTGGACGAAGCGGCCTTCCCCATCCTGCTGGCCTGGCGCTTGCATCTCCTCCAGGCGCTACGCGAGTTTGATCCCTTCGATTTGGTCATGCGGGCGGCGGGATTTTTGATCGCCTTCGGCCCGGTCACGCCGGAAGAGCGTTGGGAGGAGGCCTCCGGTTACTCGCCGTCCACGCTGGCGGCGCTGATCGCGGCCCTCACCTGCGCGGCCGCCTTCGCGCGCGAGCGCGGCGAGGTGGTGACGGCGGATTTCACGCAGAATTATGCCGACTTCCTTAATGCGCACCTTGAGGGGTGGACGGTCACCTCTCCGGGGGCGGAGGGCGCCGAAGTGACGCCGGGCATCGGACCGCATTACATTCGCATTTTGCCGGTGGCGTCGGGAGCGGTGGAACCGGAAGGCGGGAAGGACCGCGCCATCTTGAACCTAGCCAACCGCGCGCCGGGCAAGCGATATGCCTTTCCGGCCGCCAGCATCGTGGACCAGGGGTTTCTGGAGTTGGTGCGTTACGGTGTCCGGCGCGCCAATGATCCCCTCATTGAGGCCTCGGTGCGGGCCGTGGACGCGGTGCTGAAGGTCAACACGCCGTATGGCCCCTGCTGGCGCCGCTACAATCACGACGGCTACGGGCAGAAGGACGATGGCTCCGCCTACACCGGCTGGGGCCGGGGCCGGGCCTGGCCGCTGCTGACCGCCGAGCGGGCGCAGTATGAGCTGGCGGCGGGGCGTCCGGTAGATGCGTTGATTCAGGCGATGGAGCGGTTTGCCCATGGCGTAGGCTTGTTGCCGGAGCAGATCTGGGATGCGGCGGACGTGCCGCAGCAATTTTTGGCTTTTGGCCGCCCCACCGGCTCCGCAATGCCGTTGATGTGGGCCCATTCGGAGTACGTCAAGTTGTTGCGCAGCCGGCAGGATGGCCAGGTCTACGATCGCATTCCGCAGGTCGCGGAGCGCTACGCCGCGGGCAAAGCGCCGAAGCATCCGCCGGAGTTTTGGAACTTCAACTATCCCCTGCCACGCATCGCGCCGGGGCGGACCTTGTCGGTGCAAGCGCCGGTGCGGTTCGTGCTGCACTGGACGGCGGATGAATGGCGGACCGCTGGCGACACGCCGGCCCAGCCGACCGCCACGGGATTGCATTTTGTGCAATTGCCGACGGCGCGTGGGCAGCGGGCGCCGCTCCGGTTTACCTTCTACTGGCCGGAGTCGCGGCGCTGGGAAGGCAAGGATTATGCCGTCTCGGTGGGCTAAGCCAGGGGCCTGCCGTCTGGGTCCGGGGGCTTGGCGCGCATGGCTTCGGGCCTGGGCGCCGGCGGCGGTGTTGCTGGTGGCTGTGGGGCTGGCGGGCTGCTCCGGCCACGCACGGCCGGGAGCTCCGGCGCCCAGCTTCGCTCTGATGACCGCGAACGGCCGCGCGATCACGCTAGCGAGCTTCCATGGCCAGGTCTTGGTGGTGAATTTTTGGGCCTCTTGGTGCGCCCCCTGCGTGGCGGAGACGCCGTCGCTGAACGCCTTGACCGAACAACTCCGCGGCCAGCCCATCCAGATTCTGGCGGTTTCCATCTATACCGACGCCCACCGCTATCGGCAATTCCTCAGCGCCTATCATGTCCGTTACCTGACCGCCCGCGATGCCACCCCAGCGCTGGCGCATCGCTATGGGACCGTCAAGATCCCGGAGAGCTACATCGTCAACAGCCGCGGCCTGGTGGTGCGCAAAATCGTCGGTGCGATCAACTGGGACTCGCCCAGCATGGTGCGGTACCTGAAGGATTTGGCGGCCGGGCGCATCCCCGGCTCGCCGGCGGCGGGATGAGCGCGGCGGTAAGCATCATCATTCCGGCGCGCGATGAGGCGGCCAATCTCGGTGCCTGTCTCAGCGCAGCGGCGGTCTCCAGCGCGGCGGAAATTGTCGTGGTGGATGACGACTCCAGCGACGGCACCGCGCAGTTGGTCCAATCCTGGGCAGCGCGGCACGCGCGCATTCGGATGCTGCGCCTTGGTCCGCTGGAGAGCGACCCGGAATGCGCCGGCTGGGCGGGCAAGAATCGGGCCTGCTGGCGCGGCGCCCAGCTCGCCTCCCGGCCTTGGTTGCTGTTCCTGGACGCGGATGCGCGGCTGATGCCTGGCGGGTTGGAGCGCGCGCTGGCCTGGGCCCAGCGCGATGACCTGGCGGCGCTGTCGCTATCCCCGCGGCAGGATTGCGACAGTTGGGCCGAGGCTGCGGTGGTGCCCGTGGTGTTCACTTTGCTGGACCGCTGTTATCGGCATGGGCCGGGCGGCGGCCCGGACGGCAACAGCCCGGCCGCCGCCAATGGTCAGTTCTTTTTGTTCCGTCGGGACGCGTATTTCGCCCTGGGCGGGCACGCCGCCGTCGCCGGCTGGTGGCTCGAGGACGTGGCCCTGGCCCGGCGCCTGCAAGCGGCGGGCCTGCCTTTCGCGCTATTGCCCGGCGACGGCCTGGTCCGAGCCCGCATGTACCGGGACTTGTGGTCGTTGTGGCGTGGTTGGAGCAAGAACGCGGTGCCGTTGTTCGGTCCTCCGTTGGCTTGGCCGCCGGGCCCAGCGGCGCGCGCGCTGGCGGCGCCCTGGCTTTGCGCCGCCGCATGGGCGCTGGGAACCGTAGCGCGCGTGGGCTGGCTGGCCGGCCTTGGAGCCGTCGGCCTGGCCGCGTGCCACGCCGACTACGCCAGACGCTTGCCCCGGGGGCAGCGCCGATACACGCCCTGGCTGCTGCCGGGCAGCGCGCTCTATATCGCTATCTGGTGCGATGGCGCGCGACTCCAGCGGCAGGGGCGGCTGCAGTGGAAAGGCCGTCCCGCACCGGCCGTCGGGGGCGATAATTCCTTATGAGCACGTCCCGACTGGATGCCTCCGTGCCGACCGCCAACGCCGAAGCGGAGGCGTGGGTGCGTAATCTCCTGCGCCATTTGGGGGAGGATCCGGAGCGGGACGGCCTGGCGCGCACCCCGCAACGAACGGTGCGGGCGCTGGAGTTTCTCACCAGCGGCTATCGCGCCGACCTGGAGAAGGTCCTGCACGGCGCGCTGTTCTCGGTCACCTACGACGAGATGGTGATTGTCAAGGACATCGAGATGTTCAGCCTGTGCGAGCATCATCTCCTGCCGTTCTTCGGCCGCTGTCATATTGCCTACCTGCCGCGTGGCAGGGTGATCGGGCTGAGCAAGATTCCGCGCATTGTGGAGGTCTTTGGCCGCCGCCTGCAGGTGCAGGAGCGGCTGACCACACAGATCGCGGAGACGATTGATGCCTTGATCCATCCCCGCGGCGTGGGCGTGGTCGTGGAAGCCCGGCACCTTTGCATGATGATGCGCGGGGTGGAGAAGCAACATTCCTCGGCGGTCACCTCGGCGATGCTTGGAGACTTCCGTAGCAATGTAGAAACGCGCAACGAGTTCCTTTCCCTGATCCGCGATTCCAATCGTTCCTAGTGGCTTGGGGCGCCGGCGGCCGCGATAGCGGCGCCGGAGAGGGCTGCCGCACGCCAGCGCACAGTGGCAGGCCGCCGCCGGACGGCTGGCAAGGGGAGTGCTAGCATATGGGTTCTTGTCTCCCCGCGCTGATCTTCGTCCCCGTCCGCGCCAGCGCTCGCTTTGCCTGGTGGTGGTCGGCGCCCAATGGGGCGACGAAGGCAAGGGCAAGATCGTGGACTTGCTGGCGGAGCGGTTTGCCTGGATTGCCCGTTACCAGGGCGGGCACAACGCCGGGCACACGGTGGTGGCCGGCGAGCAGCGTTTCATATTGCAGCTGATCCCCTGCGGCATTTTGCGGCCCGGCTGCCGCGCCGCGATCGGCAATGGCGTGGTGGTGGATCCGCAGGCGTTGGTAGAGGAGATCGAGACACTGGAGCGGGCCGGCATCGCCGTCGCAGGGCATCTGTTCGTCTCCCGCCGGGCGCAGGTGATCTTGCCCTATCACCGCATGATCGAGCTGGCGGCGGAGAACGCGCCGGGGCGCGTGAAGATCGGTACGACGACCCGCGGCATTGGTCCCGCCTATGAGGACAAGATGGGGCGGCGCGGGTTGCGCGTCGCGGACTTGGCGGATTCCGATTTGCTGCGGGCGCATATTGAAAACGCGATGGCGGAGAAGAACGCCGTGGCCGCGGCGCTGTATGGGGCGCCGACGCTGGACGCGGGCCGGATGGTGGAGACCTATCGCGAGCTCAGCTGCCGCATCGCCCCTTACGCCGCCGACGTCTCCCAGTTGCTGAACCGGGCCGCCGATGCCGGCGAGGCGATTTTGCTGGAGGGGGCGCAGGGCACGCTGCTGGATATTGACCATGGGACCTACCCGTTCGTCACTTCCTCCTCGACCATTGCCGGCGGCGCCTGCACCGGCGCCGGGCTGGCGCCCACACGCATCCAGGGGGTGCTGGGCGTGACCAAGGCGTACGCCACGCGGGTCGGTGGCGGGCCCTTCCCCAGCGAGGAGAAGGGCGCCAGCGCCGGAATGCTGCGGGAGCGGGGGCGGGAGTTTGGCAGCGTGACCGGGCGGCCGCGGCGCGTGGGCTGGCTCGATTTGCCGCTGTTGCGCTACGCCATCCAGCTCAACGGCATTGACAGTTTGTTGGTGACGAAGCTGGACGTGCTGGACACGCTGGCGGATATTCCCGTCTGCGTCGGTTATCGCCGCGGCGGGCGGCCGGTCGAGGACATTCCCGCGCGGGCGGCGGATTGGGATGAACTGGAGCCGGTGTATGAAGTGCGGCCGGGGTGGGGGGCGCCGACAGCCGGCATGCGCCGCCTGGAACAGTTGCCGCGGGCGACGCGGGAATACCTGGACTTTATCGCCGCGCAGTGTGGGACAGAAATTGGCTTGATCTCGACAGGGCCGGACCGGGATGAAAGCATCATCGTCCCGGGCAGCCAATTGGACCGTTGGCAGCGCAGCGCCGGATCAGCGGCGTAATCGGAGGCCATCGTCATGCCGGATGCGGCGATCGAGGTTTCGCTGGCCGAGGCGCAGGCGATCCTGACCGCCGAGGCCGGGCAACTACGGCCGGGGCCGCCTCGCCGCGTTCCGCTGGAGCGAGCGGCGGGGCGTTGGTTGGCGGCGGCGGCGGTGGCGGAGCAGGACGCGCCGCCATGGCCGCGCGCCATGCGGGACGGGTTTGCCTTGCGCGCCGACGACGCCGAGCGGGGGCAGAGCGAGGGCCTGCGATTGCGCGGGCTGCAGCGTGCCGGCGATCTGCCGTGGCCGGAGGCGAGCGAGCTGCCCGCGGTGGGGGAGTGCGTCGAGATCATGACCGGCGCGCCGGTTCCGCCCGGGGCGGATGCGGTGGTGATGGTGGAGTTCACGCGCCGCCAAGGGGAGCGGATTGTTTTGGCGCGCGGGGTCGGCGCGGGCGAGAACATAGCTCCGCGCGGCAGCGAACTGCACGCCGGGTCCGTCGCCCTGGCCGCTGGGCGGCGGCTGGATTATAGCGGCGTGGCGCTACTGGCCTCGCTCGGCGAGGCACGCCCCAAGGTTTATCCGCCCCCCCGGGTGGCGGTGCTGGCGACAGGGGATGAGTTGGTGGAGGTGGACGCGCCGCCGCCTGCAGGCGGCCAGATCCGCAATTCCAATGGCCCCGCCCTCGCCGCCTTGGTGCGCCGGGCCGGCGGGCGGCCCTGGCGCCTGCCCACGGCGCCGGACCAGCCCGAGGCGGTAGTGCAGCGGTTGCGGCAGGCCCTGGGCGGCGCGGCTCTCGTTCTGGTGAGCGGGGGCGCTTCGGTGGGCCGGTTCGATTGCGTGCAGGCCGCATGGCGGGCGCTGGGCGGCGAATGGCGCTGGGACGCGGTCCGCATTCGGCCTGGCCGGCCGGTCAGCTTTGGCCGCATGCCCAGCGCCCAGGCGCCCCAGTTGTGCTTCGCTCTCCCCGGCAATCCGGTCAGCGCCATGCTGTGCTTCGAGCTTTTTGTCCGGCCCGTGATCGCGGCCTTGGCCGGTGCGGCGCCAGCGGTGGGCCGGCCGTTTCTGGCCGCCCGGATGGGCTTCGCTTATCGCAGCAAGCCGGTCCCGATGGACATGTTTGTCCCGGTGCGGCTGGCGGGCGATTTTACCGCCGCCACAGTGCTGCCGGTGCCGTATCATGGCTCCGCGGATCTGGCGGCGCTGGCGGCGGCGGATGGCTATCTGCGCGTCGCGCCGAGCCAAGCTGCGATCGCGGAAGGCGACTGGGTGGAGATGTTGCTCAAATGACGGCGCGGCGGCGGCAGGCGAAGCCCCGCGGGCGCGGCGCGCCGGCCTTCCGGCCCCGTGCACGGAGCCGCTCGCGCCTGTCTCATTACCGTGCCGGCGGCGGTGTGCACATGGTAAACGTCAGCGCCAAACCGGAGACCTACCGCGAGGCCGAGGCGCGGGCCTTCGTGGTCCTCCGGCCGGCGGTGCTCGCGGCGCTCGGTCGCAATCCTAAGGGCGACCCATTGGAAGTCGCCCGCATCGCCGGCATCGCCGGGGCCAAGCGGACAGCGGAGTTGATTCCCCTGTGTCACACCCTGCCGCTCAGCCGCATTGAGGTCGAGGCGCGAAAGGCCCGCGGCGGGGTGCAGTTGACCAGCCGGGTAGGAACCACGGCCGCCACGGGGGTGGAGATGGAAGCGCTGACCGCGGTGAGCATCGCCGCGCTGACGCTTTATGATATGTGCAAGGCCATGGACCACGGGATCCAGATCCGCACCGTCGAGCTGACCCGAAAATCGGGGGGACAAAGCGGTGATTTTTCGCGGCGGCGCGCACCCGCGCGAAACGCTGGGACGCCGCTGCCCGGCGCCGCCCGGCGGCCACAGCCCCGCTCCGGCGGGCTGTCCAGAACGGGGCGAGTTCGCCGCCCGGTGCAAACGTCCCGCCCTCGGCGCCACCCGTAATATGCCTCCCAAACTGCTCGTTCTGGAGCCCAATTCCCGCATGTTGGAGGTGGTGCGCCACGGCGTTGGCGACATTGTCGAGCTGCGGCATGGCGCCGCGGTGGCCGATGCGCGGCAGATTCTTGCGGAATGGCCGGCGGATTTGATCCTGGCCGAGTTTCGCCTGGCTGATGCGACCGGGCTGGAGCTGCTGGAGGGACTGCGGGCGTTGGGCGAAGCGCCGCCGCCGGTGATCATGATCGCATCGCGCGCCGATGCCGTGGACCGGCTGGGCGGGCACGTCGCGCAACTCGAGGAGATCGTACAGAAGCCGTTCTTTGCCAGCGACCTGCGCGAGCGGGTCAAGCGGGCGCTGGGCCGCACCGGGCTGCGGCGGGCCAGCGGCGCGCCGGACGCGGGCAAGCTGCGGGGCCGCTTGGAGGATTTGGGCGTGGTGGATTTGCTCCAGACGCTGGACCTCAGCCACCGTAGCTGCGCCGTGGCCCTGAGCGGCAAGGCGCCAATCCCGGCGGCGCCGCGCCTGACGGCGATCCTCTATCTGCTGGATGGGCAGGTCAAGGACGCGCAGCTGGGCGACGCGCGCGGCGACGATGTGGTGTACGAGACATTGGGCTGGGCGGAAGGCGAATTTTCGATTGACTTCAGCGGTCGGCCCACCGATACCACGGTGAAAAACAGCACCCAGGGCTTGCTGATGGAGGGCCTGCGGCGGCTGGACGAAAGCAACTTCCGCCGGTGAGCGGCACGGGCCCTGGCTCCGGCGCGGCGGCGGAGAACCCGCCAGGACCGGCGCGCACCTGGGTGGTGACCGTAAGCGACGGCTGCGCCGCCGGGCGGCGCGAGGACCGCTCTGGGCCCCTGGTAGCCGAGATGCTCGAGGCCGCTGGATTTGCTCTCGCCGGGCGCGAGGTTCTGCCCGACGACCGGGAGCGGTTAACGGCGCGGCTGCGCGCCTTGGCGGGAGCGGTGGACCTGATCGTGACCACCGGCGGCACCGGAGTGGGGCCGCGCGACGTGACGCCGGAAGCCACCTTGGCGGTTTGCGAGCGGCTGCTGCCCGGACTCCCCGAGCGGATGCGCCAGGCGGGCGCGGCGGCGACGCCTATGGCCTGGTTATCGCGGGCGGTGTGCGGCACGCGCGGCGCGACGCTGATCCTCAACCTGCCGGGCAGCCCCCGGGGTGCGGCGCAGAGCCTGCAAGCGGTGATCGGCCTGCTGCCGCATGCGCTGGCGCTGCTGGGCGGGCGGACGGAGCACGCCGCCCCCTCCTAGGCGTGTCACTGCCGCCGTGGGACACTCGGCGCCACGCGTTCCCAGTTTGGGAGGTGGCGGCGGCGTCGCTAGCACCTAGGGGCTCGATGGGCGCGCCGCTGGTATATAACCGGTTGGTGGACCGCTTGCATTTCAACCCCAGGGTTTCTGCGCCGGTTCACTTCCGGCCGTCCTGGATGGAGCGGCTGGTGGCCCGGGCAGCGGCGATGTTCCGGCGCCGGGCCGCGGAACCAGCCGAATCTCGCCTAGCCCTGGGCCGCCGCGGCGAGTCGCTCGCCTGCCGCTATCTGCGGCGGCAGGGCTACCGCATCGTGGACCGCAACCCCGTTTTCCGTTTGGGCGGGCACCGCTGGATGGAGTTCGACATCATCGCCGAGGACGCCGGAGCGCTGGTGTTTGTCGAGGTTAAGACCCGGCGCCGGCACATGGCCGCATTTCCGGCGGAGCGCGCCGTCCACCCCGGCAAGCGCCGACGCCTGGCTCGCGGCGCGCGGGCGTATCGTCAAGCGCGCCAGTGGCGCGGGCCGTATCGCTTCGACGTGCTTTGCATTTATGACCCCGACGGTCCGGCCCCCGAGGTCCACCTGATGCGTGACGCATTTTTCCCTGGCAGGCGGTGAGCCGCCGCCCGGCGCAACCAATCCGACCGCGGGCATTAGCTGGCCGGCCGGGGTTTGGGCATGGGTCATGGATACGTTGATACGTTGGTTAGCCGCCCGCTCCCGGGCGTCCCCTGCCGTAGGCGCACCCCATGTCCTTCAGCATGGGGCGGCTGAGCCGCCCTATGGCTTTCAAAGCGCCTGACGGCGGCATAAAAATACTTGAATTAGCTCTTAGCGCATCGCGTGCGGGGGGGGGTACTATCCGCAGTGGAGGTGCGGGGCATGAGTAATACGCCAACCATTTCCCGGGTTCGGGCTGCCTTCCGTGGCGTTGCCGTGGTTGGGGTCGTCGCTTGCCTCGCGCTTTCGGCGGCGCAATGGCGGCGTCGGCCCCGCCCAACTTCGGCAGCGCCCACGGCGCCTGCGGGCCGGGCCAGCCCTACGTAGAGATGTACATTCCGGCGATGCGGCACTTGGCGCCAGACGCCAGCGTCGCCGCAGCGGCGCGGGGGGCGGCGCTGGTGCTCGTCGGCACGCCGGCGCGCTTCAGGACCCGCGCCACCCGACAGGGCGAGGTTCACACGGTGGCCTCCTTAAGGTATCCGCTGCTCCTAAAGACCTATAAGGGCGGCCCGCGGCCGGGGGCGGCCGTGGCGCAGGTGGAGTTCCGCGGCGGCACAGCGATTGCAGGACGGCCGCGAGGTTGGATGCCTCCGGGGCCAGCGTATGGGCGATGGCCACGTTCGAGTTGTAGTCGGGCAGGCGTCGCGCAGCGGCAAGGATATGGGCGCCGAGCGTGATCCGCGGCCAGGGTAGGTCCGACAACTCGGCCGACGCGGCGCGGAAGGGTCCCGCGCCGCCGCGCGGGGAGGGGCCGAGACCCAGTTTCTCCAGCAGGTTTGGCGGCGCGGCCGCGCCGGCGAGCGGTACCAGACGGGGCTGGGCCGGATCGCTTCCGCAAATTAGCGTGGGCGTGCCATCCGGCGCCCGGAAGAGCAGAGCCTGGAGCCAGAGCCCACTTTCAGAACCCCCCAGCCAGGTCGCCGCCACTTCGAGGGACGACGGCGCAGGCAGGGGGGTGTGGCCCCACGCCGCTTCCGCCCGCCGCCGCACGCGCTCGCACTCAGCGTCGTCCGGGTCCCAGCGGAGCCGCACCCGCGTTTGCTCCTCGGGTCGCGCGTAGCCGCCGACGTGAGTCCGGAGCTGACCGCCGTCGTTCCAGCTGGCGTCGGGCGGGAGCGGGCCGCTCCGCAGGGCGAATAGCGCCAATAGGAGGGCTGTTTTTCCCGTGTTGTTGAGGCCGGCGATGACATTGAGGCCTGGCTCGAGCGCGATCTCGCCGCTGTCCTCGAAGGGCCCATAGTTACCCAAACTTACATGGAGGGTCATCTCGCCATATCCTACTCCGCCTCGTCCGGGTGACGGTGCTCGCGGGGGCGGGCCGCGAGCGCAGACGGCGGGGCAGCGACGGCGCCGGCGGTGTGGGCAGGCGGGCGGGGACGCCTGCCACACTGCCCCACCGGGACCTCGCGGTGCTTTCCGGCGGCGTGCCCGCAAGCCTGCCGCGCCTGACCGGCTAGGAAGCCGGTCGCAGGCTTGCCCGTATACTCGAAACGGTGGACAAATTGCGGGCAATTCGGCCGCGCCTGGAGTCCCTTTTGGGGCCCGAAGGGGTGGTGGCGGACACGCTGGGCCGGATGCTTTATGAATACGATGGCGGGGTGGACCGGGGGGAACCGGACTTGGTGGTCTTTCCCAGCAGCAGGGACCAGGTGGTCGCGGTGCTGCGCTTGGCCCGGGAGCAGGGTCTCGCCATCATTCCGCGCGGTGCGGGCACGGGGCTGAGCGGCGGCGCGGTGGCGCGGGATGGCGGCATCATCCTGTCGCTGAACCGGATGCGCCAGATTTTGTCCGTCGAGATCGAGAACCAGCGGGCGCGGGTGGAACCGGGGGTGGTGAACCTCGAGTTGTCGGAGCGGATCAGTGGCACGGGATTTTACTTTGTTCCCGATCCGTCCAGCCAGAAGGCCTGCACCATCGGCGGCAACGTGGCGGAAAACAGCGGCGGGCCGCATACGCTGGCTTATGGCGTAACGGTGAACCATGTCACCGGGCTGGAGGTGGTGCTGGCCGATGGCGCGGTGATCGAGACCGGCGGCATGGCGCCGGACATGCCCGGCTACGACCTGACCGGCTTGATGGTGGGTTCGGAGGGGACGCTGGGGGTGGTGACGGCGGTGACGGTGAAGCTGACGCGGCGGCCGGAGGCGGTGCGGACGCTGCTGGCGATCTACGACCAGGTGGACAGCGCGGCGGAATCGGTCAGCGCCATCACCGCTGCGGGCATCACGCCGGCGGCGCTGGAAATGCTGGACGGCTTTACGCTGCGGGCGGTGGAGGCGGCGGTGCACGCCGGGTATCCGTTGGATTCGGCCGCGGTGTTGTTGATCGAAATCGAGGGATTGCAGGAGGAGGTGGAGGAGGACGCCGCGGCGGTGGCGTCGGTGTGCCGGCGGGTGGGGGCGCGGGAGGTGCGGCAGGCGCGAGACGCCGCCGAGCGGGCGCGGCTGTGGGCGGGGCGCAAACAGGCCTTCGGTGCCATGGGGCGCATCTGCCCGAATTTTTACGTCATGGACGGGGTCATTCCCCGCACCCGCATTGGGCCGGTGCTGCGCGGCATCGAGGCCGTCGGCCAGCGGCACGGCCTGCGTATTGGCAATATCTTTCATGCCGGCGACGGCAATCTGCATCCGCTGGTGTTTTTCGACGGCCGGCGGGCGGGGCAGTTGGAATTGGCGCGCGAGGCCAGCCGCGAGATCATTCACCTCTGCGTGGAGCAGGGCGGCTCGATCACCGGCGAGCACGGCGTGGGCATGGAGAAGGACGACCTGATGCCGCTGATCTTCAGCGAAGCGGACTTGGACTTCATGCGCTGGCTGAAGCAGGCGTTCAATCCGGAGGCGCGGCTCAATCCCGGCAAGCTGCTGCCCACCTACAAAAGCTGTCGTGAGACGGCGCTCGCCACGCAGCCGGCGTTGGGGGAAAAGATAGGAGCGCGGATATGAGCGTGGCGGTGTGGGGGGCCTGGGAGCGGCGGCTGGGCGCGGAGGGATGGGCAGTGTGCGGCGCCGAGGCGGTGGCCCGGCCCGCCGATCTGGAGCAAACGGTGGCGGTGGTGCGCTGGGCCGGGGAGGAGGGGACCCGCATCCGCGTCGGAGGCGGCGGGGGCGGCGCTGGGCCGGCCCAGCGGGCGGACGCGACGCCGGCGCTAGGGCTGGATTTGAGCCGAATGCGGCGGCTGCGCTTCTACGAACCAGGGGACCTGACGGCCGGCTGGGACGCCGGCGCCACCGCAGCGGAAGTGAACGCGGTGTTGGGGCGGCAGGGCCAGTTTCTGCCTCTGGATGGCAGTCCCGGCGACGGCGGGTCGCTGGGGGCGATCTGCGCAGCGCAGCGCTCCGGGCCGCTGCGGCATGGTTACGGGACGGTGCGGGATTTTGTCATTGGCATCGAGGCGGTCACCGCCGCCGGCGCCATCGTGCATGGCGGTGGCCGGGTGGTGAAGAACGTGGCGGGCTATGACCTGATGCGGCTGCTGATCGGCTCCCGCGGCACGCTGGCGGTGATCACCGGGGTGAACTGCAAAGTGTTCCCAGCCCTGAGCGAGACGGAAACGGTAGCCTTCGCCCTGCCAGACCTAGCGGCGGCGGAGCGGCTGCGCACGCGGCTGTTGCACTCCCCGCTGCGGTTGCTGGCCTTGGAGCTGACCAACACCCCGGTCGCCGGGGCGGCGGCTGGCCCCTACCGCGCGTTGGCGCGGTTTCAGGGTAGCGCTGCCGTCCGGGCCCGATATCATCGCGAGCTGGCCGCGGTGGGCGAGGAGGTCGCGGTGGCGGCGCAGCCGGTAGCTGCGGAAGGGGCGCTGTGGACGGCCTGGGAAGCGGAGCCGATGTCGTTGGCCATCGGCGCGCCGTCGGGAGCGGCGGTGGAGTTGCTGCGGCGGACGGAGGAGATGGCGGCGAAGGCGGGGCGAGTGCTGCGCTTCCGCGGCCGGTTGGGATTGGGCGTCTTTTCCTTGCAGGCGCTTCCCGCCTGGCAAGCCGAGCCGGGCGCCGGGTGGCGGCGGCAATGGCGGGCGATGGCGGCCCGCGTGCATGCGGACGCCTGGCTCCGCAGTCCGGAGGACGGGGCCGACGCCGCCGGGCCCGCCGATGGGCGGGATGGCGGCTGGATGCGGCGGCTGAAGCAGCATCTCGATCCTGGCGGGGTGCTGGGGCCGGCGCCGGCGGAGGCGGACAGATGAGCGTGGCCGGGAGCGAGGAAGCGGCAACCGCATCGTCGGCCTTCCGCACGGCGGATCCACCGCGCTGGGAGGACTATTCCCGCTGCACCCATTGCGGCTTGTGCCTGCAAGCCTGCCCGACCTTCCGGCTGCTGGGCGAGGAGATGGATTCGCCGCGCGGACGCATTTACCAGGTCGCGCAGGCCGACGCCGGGCGGCTGCCACTGGCCGGGGCATTCGAGACGCACATCGGCCGCTGCTTGGATTGCCGCGCCTGCGAGACCGCCTGCCCCTCCGGGGTCGAGTACGGCAAAATCCTAGAACGGGCGCGCGGGGAACTGGCGGCGCGGCGGCGGCTGGGCGGGCCGCAGGCGTGGCTGAGCAACTATGTCTTCGAGCGCCTGTTGCCGGACCCTAAGGCCATGGCGCGGATAGCGCGCGCGCTGCGCTGGTATCAGCGCGGCGGGCCGCGTGCCGTGGCCCGGGCGACGGGCCTTTTGCGAGGACTGGGGCTGGCGGGCGCGGAGAGTTTGGCCCCGGAGATCGAGAGCCGGTTCTTTACCGCCGAGATGGGCCAGACGTTTCCGGCGCAGGGGCCGCGCCGGGCGCGGGTGGCGTTCCTGGCCGGGTGCATCCAGCGCGTGGCCTTCGCGGAAATGAATCGCGCCACCATCCGCGTATTGCAAGCGGCGGGCTGCGAGGTGGTGGTGCCCGCCGGGCAAACCTGCTGCGGCGCGCTGCACGTGCATGCCGGGCGGCGAGCGGAGGCGCGGCGGCTGGCCCGCACCAATATTCAGGCTTTTGGCGGCGTTGATGCCGTGGTGACCAATAGCGCCGGTTGCGGCTCCGCGCTGAAGGAGTATGGCGACCTGTTGGGAGGCGAAGCGGCCGCCGCCGACTTTGCGGGACGGGTGCGCGACGCGACCGAGCTGCTGGCGGCGCTGGGTTTGCCGGAGGGAATGCTGGGGCCTCTGCCGCTGGCGGTGACGTATCAGGATCCCTGCCATTTGGCCCATGGACAGAGAATCCGCTCCGCACCGCGCCAGCTCCTGGCGGCGATTCCGGAGCTACGGCTTGTCGAGATGGATCGCGCCGATAGCTGCTGCGGGAGCGCCGGCATTTACAACGTGGTGCAGCCAGATATTGCCGGGCGACTGCTCGCGGAGAAAATGGTGGCGGTGGAGGCGACCGGCGCGGACACCATCGTTACCGCCAATCCCGGCTGCATGCTCCAGTTGCGGGCTGGGCTGCGGCAGAGCCGGCGCCCAGGACAGGTGTGGCACCTGATGGAGCTGCTGGACCAAGCGCGCCGGCAGCCGGGCCCGCCGATTTAGGCGTGGGCCACCGCCAGCGCCGGTGGCGGGCTGGCGGGCTGGGCAACATAGAAGCCCTGCACGAAATCGGCGCCATGGTCGCGCGCCCAAGCGAACTCCGCGGCCGTTTCGACGCCTTCGGCAATGGAGCGGATGCCCAGCTGGCGGGCGGTCTCCAGCAACCGCGCGGCGGCCAACGCCTTGTAGGGGTCGCGGTCCACGCCGGAGATGATCTCCATGTCCAGTTTGATGTAGTCGGGGGTCAGGGCTTCCAGTCGGCGCAGGGAATCATAGCCGGCGGTCAGATCATCCAGCGCCACCGCAAAGCCGGCGCGGCGGAAGCATTCCAGCAGGGTGCGCAAATGGCCTAGGTCCTCGCCACCGTCGCTTTCTACCGCTTCAAAGACGAATTGATCACGCGACAGGCCCAGGTCGCCGATCAACTCGACGGTGTTGGCCAAACAAACCAAGGGGTCATAGATGGCGGCGGCGCTGAAGTTGACGAAGACTTTGGCGCGAATGTGATGGCGCGCGGTGGCTTGGAAGGCGGCTTGGCGGGCGGCGGCATCCAGGCGATGCGACAGCTCCGCCTTGCGCGCCACTTCGAGCATGCGGCTGGGCGGAATCAGCGCCCCCGCCTCGTCACCCCGCATCAGGCACTCATAGGCGAACAGGCCGCGGTCAGCGGCGGCCACGATGGGCTGGAAATGCATGGCCAGGCCCTGCCGCGCCAGCAACGACATCAGCCAGACGCCGTCCTGCCGGGCCAGCAGACCATCCAGCGATTGCATGGCGAAGTAATCGGACAAGGTCAGTTCTCTTCCCGTGGGTTGGAATAAGGCCCGAGTGTCGGCCTGTTCGGTGGCGGTCAGCATGCCCCGCAGGGCGCCGATGAACTGTGCCGGGTCGGCGGCGTTCACGGCGATGCTGAAACATTCCGCCTGGCGGACGCAGGGTTGGCGCTGCACCTCCAGCCATTGGCGGATTTTGATGGCGGTAGCCGCGGCAGGGACCCGCAGATGCAGGACGCCGGGGCCGACCAGCGGGCCTGCGCCCTGCGCGGGCGCCACGCGACGCCGCAACACAGAGTGCGGCGGCCGGGCGCAGGGCGGCGCCAGGACGCTGGCGAGTTGCCGATGGCTGGCCATAAAAGGGATCTAACGAAGCCCGATTCTACAATGCCTGTAGCGGATTGCAGTAGTTGTCCTTAGTGCCCGTCCTGGTACTGCCTGAGGGCGTGTACGGCAACTGCCCTAAGGCTCAGGTACGGGTGGCGTCACCGGGAGGGGGTCCCGGGGCGGGACGTTTGCGATTAAACTGCTCGGGGATGGACCTTTGGGTCTTACTGCCGGGCATTTTCGTACTCGTCACGCTGCCCCTATGGGCGGTGGTCAACCGGCTGAGCCGGATCACGCGGATCCTGGCGCGGATTGAACAGATGAACCTGCGTAGTTTGAAGCAGTTCAGCGCCGAGGAGGAGCGGGCGGGGCGGTCTCGCCCCGTGGGGCGATGAAGGCACAGGGGCCGGGCGGGTACGGCGGGTGATCAGCGGATTGAGCGCAGGAATAAAGCCAAGTTGACCGCGAGCGGGTCCAGCATGGAGCGGGCGCCGGTGAGAATGGTCACATGGTCGCGGCCGGGGACGCACAGCACGCGGGCGCGGCTGCCCAACGACGCTAATTGATCCCCCATTGCCTGCGCCTGGTCGGGTGCGCCTGGGTAGTCGCGTTCCGCATAGGCCAAAAAGTGCGGCGGCGCGCCGGCGGTGGCGTGGGTGAACGGAGAGGCGGCGGCATAGGTGGCGGAGTCCGTGCCGAAGATGGCGGCGAGATAATCGGCGAAGGGCGGCCGGGATCGGTTCCCTCCGCTGGCGGGGTCGTAAACGCGCAGGTCGTAGACGCCGCAGATAGAGACGACGCCGGCGATTTGCTCGCGGCGTAGCTTTTGCGCGGGCAGGTACTCCGGATGCAGAGCGAGCAGAGATGCGAGGTGCCCACCGGAGGAATGGCCGGCGAGGCAGATGCCGGACAGATCAAGGCCCAGGTCCCCGGCATTGGCCGCCAGATAGCCCAGCGCGGAGGCGACGTCCGTGATTTGGGCGGGGTGGGGATCGGTGGGGCCGAGGCGGTGATTGGGAAAAGCGACGGCGTAGCCGAATCGGGTGAGGGCGGGGGCCAGGGCGTGGTACTCGGATTTGTCGCCGCCGCGCCAGCCGCCGCCGTGGATAAAAAACACCAGGCGAGCCGGCGCGTCTTGGCGCTCCGGCAGGAATAGATCCAGCGCTTGGCGGTCGTGCGCGCCATACGCCAGGTCGGTCAGGGCTTGGGACATGCCAGGGAGGGTAACCGCTAGGCGGCGTTTTTGCGCCCGCGGCCGGAGCGGCGGCGGGATTGTAGCGCGTTGGAGACCGCGTGGCGCTTGTCCTTGCCCTGGGCGGCGGGGAAGCCGCGGCCCTTGCCGGTCGGCGAGCCACGCTGGCCTGAGGCCCGGCTAATGAGCGTTTCGACCCGCTTCGGCTCGGGGCGGGAGGGACCGGCGGGTGATCGGTCCGCTCGGGCCTTCATGCCAGGACCCCAGGTTCGCCGACGGCGACTTGGCAGTGGCGGAGGATGGCGGCTACCGCGTCATTGGTGAGCCGGGTGGCGTCGTACTCGACGGTGATGGTCCGCGCTGGTTCGTCCACCGCCATGCGGCGAACGCCGTAGATGGCGAAGGTCTCATGCAAGGCACGGACTTGGGTGGGAGTCAGCGCGCCGGTGTAGCGAAAGGAGACG
>JBOGKW010000037.1:0-22254 GCA_050746205.1 Terriglobales bacterium
AGATGCTCGACGACCGCAAGTTCTACTTTCCGATCAAATCGCCGACCAACGCCGCGTCCGCCCATCGGGCCGGAGGCGGATTCCCCGGGATGCAACTGCGCAAGTGGCGGCCCGTGGGTCCAGATGCGGCTGTAGTGATGGACCAAGATCAACCTTTTGTCGGGGACCAGAGCCCGCGGATCGAGCTCGACCCGGCGGCTCCGCATGGGATTCGGCAATCGGGCCTTGCCCTGGTCAAGGGCAAACGCTACATCGGCCATATCTGGCTGAAAGGCGCTCCCGGCGCCAAAGTGAAGGTCACGCTGATTTGGGGCGCCGGCAACCATGACGGGCAGACCAACGCCATCACGGGGCTGAACCGTGGGTACAAGAACTTTCGCTTCACGTTCACCGCTCGGGCTAGTACGAGCAACGCCAGCTTCGAAATCACGGGCATGGGCAGCGGCTATTTCCACATAGGCACGGTTTCGCTGATGCCCGCTGACAACGTCGAGGGCTTCCGTCCTGACACCGTCGCCCTCCTGCGCCAGCTTCACTCGGGCTTCTGGCGTCTACCCGGCGGCAACTTCCTCTCCGACTGGAGCTGGTACAACGGAGTGGGCCCGCGCGATAAGCGGCCGCCCACCTTTGACTATGCGTGGAACGCTATGCAGACCAACGACGTTGGCCTGGACGAGTTCATGACGCTGTGCAAACTGATCGGCGTGCAGCCCTACATCACCGTGAATGCGGGCTTCGGAGACGCGCACTCCGCGGCGGAAGAGGTCGAATACATGAACGGCTCGCTCCGCACGCGGCTGGGAGCGGAGCGAGCCCGGAACGGACACGCCAAGCCCTATGACGTTAAGTTCTGGGACATCGGCAATGAGCCGTACGGAGCCTGGGAACTTGGGCGCACCGATCTGAAGTATTACGTCCTCAAGCACAACCTATTCGCGGAAGCGATGCGCAAAGTCGATCCGTCCATCACCCTGCTCGCTTCCGGCAACATGCCTGAGCCCATGGACCTCACCGGCGAGATGCGCGCGAAGGATGTGGACAACATGAGGGCCGTGGAAGGCACTCCGGAGGACTGGACGGGCGGCGAGATCGAGCACTGCTGGGGCAACTTCTCCGGCATCACGCAGCACTGGTACGCGCAGGCCGGCCGGCGGTTCGATGTGGCAAAGGCGCAGCACCTGCCGCTCGATGCGCCGACCGCAGCCGGATACGTCAAGGTGGCGCAGACACCTCTGGAATTCGCGCGATATCCCGCGAACATCGTGCATCTGAGGGCGCAGGAATGGCGCCGGTACGAGCAGCGCTTTCCGCAGTTGGTGCGGCGGCACATCTTTCTTTCCATCGATGAGTACGCCTACTTCGGTGGGAGCTTCAGCCGGGCTCCCGACCTGAAGACGGCGCTCGCCTATGGGATGATCCTCAATGAGATGCTGCGGCATACCGAGTTCCTGCGCATGTCGGCGCGCACCATGGGCGTTTCCACGCTGGGCTACACGCCAACTGCGGCGGTGTTCAATACCACCGGGTTAGTGTACAAACTCTACGGCGACAACTTTGTTCCGGGTTCCATACCGGTGGCGCTCACGGGGAACTCGCCGCAGCCGGCGCCTCAGTACCCGGTCGGCGGCGACCAGCCGGAAACCAACTCGGGCAGCCCCACCTACCCGCTGGACATGTTTGCCGCGCTCACGCCAAACCGCAAGTATCTGACGCTGGCGGTGGTGAATGCGACGGAGGCGGCGCACGGCTTCGAACTGCACGTCGCCGGAGTGCGGCTGGAGGGCCGGCCGACGCTATGGCGCATCACCGGCGAAGACCTGCAGGCGGCGGATGAGGTGGGGCGGGCGCCGCAGGTCACGATCGAAGAACTGGCTGTCGGCCCGGCGCCAAAAGCTATTACCGTCGCCCCGATCAGCATCGATGTCTACCGCTTTCCCGTGGCGCGGTAGTCGCGGACGGGTATTGGGCAAGGTTGTCACCGAGCGCTGCGGCTGAGCCGCGCCTGCCGCCGGCGCGATCCCGCTATGCTGAAATGTATGGCCCGGATTACGAGCGGGGTTTTGCCCGGCCCAGTGGGAGATTTGGAGTATGTGCTGAACGAGCCGGACGAGGGGGCGGCGTTCGTGCGCGGCGCCGTCGCCTGCCATCCCCATCCTCAGTTCGGCGGCACGCTGCACAGCCGGACCATCTTCCAGGCGGGCCGGTCGCTGGCGGCGATGGGGCTGCCGGTGTTGCGCTTCAATTTTCGCGGCGTCGGTCGCAGCCAGGGCGCTTTCGACAACGGTAAGGGGGAAACCCAGGACGTGCGCGCGGCGCTGGAGTTTGCCGCCGCGCGATGGAACCGGCCATTGGTGCTGGCGGGGTTTTCCTTCGGCTCATTCGTGGCGCTGCGCTATCTGGAACGGCAGGCGGACGCCCGCGTCGAGCGGCTGCTGGCGGTGGGGGCGCCGGCCAGCGGCGGGCATTTGCCCACCGATCTGGCCTGGCATGGCCCGCAGCTGTTTATCAGCGGAACCGATGACAGCTTCGGCGGCGGGGTTCAGTTGGATGACTACGTGGCCCGGCTGCCTCCGCCCAAACGCCTCTGCTGGCTGGCCGGCGCCGATCACTTCTTGACCGACCGCGCCGCCGATTTCGACCGATTGATTCAGGAAAATCTGGACTTCGCCTAAGGCACCAGATAGGGCCGGAGCGAGCGGAGCAGGGATTCCGGCAAGTCCGCTTCAAGCGCGGTGGCGTCGGGCAGATGCCGCTCCGTGATCACCCGGCCGTGCTCATGCACCAGATGCAGCACGCGCCCGGCGGCATGCGGGATGCGGAGATGGTGGCGCTGCATGGGATCGAGCGGCAGATCCCGGTCCAAGGCGGCCAGCAGTTCCGGGATGCCCGCGCCGGTCTTGGCGCTGACCCCGATGCCGCCCGCTCCCAGGCCGGCTTCCGGCCCTAAATCCATTTTGTTGGCGACCGCGATCTGCGGTGTGGCGGCGACCCCCAGCTCGGATAGGACCTGCTGCACCTGTTGCGCCTGCACGGCGTGCTGCGGGCTGGTGGCGTCGTAAACGTGCAGCAGCAGGCTGGCGCGCTGCACCTCCTCCAGCGTGGCGCGGAAGGCGGTGATCAGCCCGTGGGGCAAATGGCGGAGAAAGCCGACCGTGTCCGAGACCAGAACGCGGCGCCGGGAGGGCAGTTCCAGGGCGCGGATGGTCGGGTCCAAAGTGGCGAACATGCGGCTGGAGGTGAGCACCGAGGCGCCGGTCAGGCGGTTGAAGAGGGTGCTCTTCCCGGCGTTGGTGTAACCCACCAGGGCGACGGTGGCCAGTGGCACCTCCTCGCGCTTTTGCCGCTGCTGCTGCCGCTGCCGGCGCACCTCCTCCAGGGCTTCCCGCAATTGCCGGACCCGCTGATGAATGCGCCGGCGGTCGGTCTCCAGCTTGGTTTCGCCCGGTCCGCGCGTGCCGATGCCGCCGCCGAGACGAGACATGGCGGCGCCGTGGCCCGTGAGGCGGGGCAGCAGATATTCCAGCTGCGCCAGCTCCACCTGCAACTGGCCCTCGCGGCTGCGGGCATGGCGGGCGAACGTGTCCAGGATGAGTTGCGTGCGGTCAATCACGCGCAGCCCCGTGGCCCGCTCCAGGTTGCGGAGCTGGGTGGCGGACAGCTCGTGATCGAAGATCGCCACCTCGGCGCGGCTGGCGGCCAGCGCGCCCTGCAATTGTTCCAGCTTGCCGCGGCCAATCAGGAGGGCCGGGTCGGGCGCCGGGCGGCGTTGTTCCAGGCTGCCTACCACCTCCCCTCCGGCGCTAGCCGCCAGCTCGCGCAGTTCGGCCAGGGCGTCGCTCTCGGCGAGCGGATCGGCAGCGCCTAGAGGCGGCGCATCGGGCGGCGCGGCGACCAGGCCCTGGGGGAGGCGGCGAAACGCCACCCCCACCAGAAACACGCGTTCGCGGGCTGAGGAGTTGGCATCCACGGTAGCGGATCGCTCGCTCTGGTTCGGGCGAGGCGATAAGGATCGCATAGCTTTGTTCTCGGCCACTCGAGCCGGGTCGGGTACGTCCGTGTGCTCCTCCCGGCGCTCGCCGCCTGCGGCCTGGCCCCGCTCGCTTCCCGGCCCGCTCGGGCGTCGCTGCGCGGGACGGCGGGCCGGCTCGCACTGCTACGCGGATTGCCCGCGCGGTCTAGGCGGCCCAGGCCGAGCAGTCGCCTCGTGGGCTGCGGCGAACGGACGCTGGTCCCGCGGGCGCCAACGCCGTGCGCCCCCGCCCGCTAGCCCCGTGCTGCTGGGGCCCGCTACCCGCGCGCGGGCGCGCTGGTTGCTGGTCCCGGCTACGCGCTCGTGGCCTCACTGGCCGGCGGCGCGGCGGGATTCACCGCCTCCGGCGCATGCGCCGGGGCGGCCGCGGCGGCCGCCGCGTGGGGCAAGGCGGCACCGTGGCGTTCCGGCCAGCCCTCGTGCCCTTCCCGCCCGACTGCGCGGAGCATGACCACGGTGGAGATGGCGTGCTTGAAGATCAACTGTTCCTGGTTGTTGGTCTCCAGCACCAGGCAGTATTTATCGAAGCTGCGAATACGCCCGGAAAGCTTCACCCCGCTGAGGAGATAGATGGTGATGACCAGCTTTTCCTTGCGGGCATTGTTCAGAAAGGAATCTTGAATATTCTGCGCGGGCTTGTCCATAACCGACCTCCGGCCTCGGCGCGGGGACCGCACCCGAACGTCGGGGCGGCACGGTCCGGCCACGCATCCACAGACTACGGCGGACGCCGGGAAAGGTCAACGGTTTGGCGACCCGCGGCCGCCGGCGCGGGCCCCAGCGGCGTCACTACGCGGGGGCAAAAACCCGCCAGTCGCGTGTTCTACTAGAGGCGGGATGTATTACTTCACCGAACTGCTGGGATGGCCCATCCTGGACGCGGCAGGGCGGCGATTGGGGCGGCTGCGGGAGATCGTGATTGATCCCGGCCAGGATCCCAGCTTGGCGCAAAGCCTGATCTTCCGCCGCGACGGGCGCCTATGGGCCGCGCCGGCGCGGCTGGCGGACATCGGCCCTGCCGGCGTGCAGTTGCGCCCGGAGGCGACCGCGGCGCCGCTGGCCGAAGATGGCGCGATGGCCGGCCAGTTGTGGGTGCGCCGGGATATGCTGGACCAGCAGATCATTGACGTCCACGGCCGCAAGGTGGTGCGGGTAAATGATGTGGACTTTGAGGCCATGCGCCGCGACCCGGGCGTGGACCTGCGGGCCGTCCAGGTGGACGTCGGTTTTGGCGGCGCGCTGCGGCGGCTAGTGCAGGGCGTGTTGCCGCGGCCCTGGATGATCTGGTTCTCCACCCGCGGCCGGCCGCGGGTGATTCCATGGCATCTGTTTGATCTGGTGGAGACCGACCCGGCGCGCCGGGTCCGGCTGCAGATCAGCTATTCCGCTCTCTCGCGCCTGCACCCGGCGGATTTGGCCGACATCGTCGAAGATCTGGCGCCGGCCGAACGCGGCGCCGTATTCCAGGCGCTCAACAATGCGGTCGCCGCCGAGGTCTTGGGTGAGGTCGAGCCCCGCTTCCAGCGCTCCCTGCTCGAGAACCTGGCACTGGGCAAGGCCGCCGACATCGTCGAGGAAATGGAGCCGGACGAGGCGGCGGACGTGTTGCGCGAGCTGCCCGTGGAGGTGAGCGAGGGCATCCTCGAAGACATGCGCGCCGAGGAGCGCGATGAGGTCAGTGAGTTGCTCGATTATGCCGAGGACACCGCTGGCGGCCGGATGACCACCGAGTTCGTTGCGCTGCCTGCCGAAGCCAAGGTGGCGGATGCGATTACGGCGCTGCGTCACTTCGAAGCGCCCGTCGAGGGCGTCCACGCCATCTTCGTGAACGACGAGCAGCAGCATCTGGCGGGCATGGTGCCGCTGGCGCGGCTGTTATTGGCGGACGCCAACGCCGCGCTCAGCGGGTTGGCGATGGAGGCTCCGTCGGTGGCCGCGGCGGAAACGGACCGCAAGATCGCCGAGCTGTTTGACAAATACAACCTCACCACCCTGGCGGTGGTGGACCGGCACCGCCGCCTGGTCGGCATCATCACGGTGGATGACGTGATCGGTCTGCTGCGGGAGCGGTAAATGGCCAAGCTCGCCACGACCAGTTCGGCCGCGGCTCCGCCCCGGCCCCGGCGGCGCAGCGGGCGCCTGCTCACGGCGGCGGCATTGGCGCCGGCGGCGGTAGCGGCCGTGTTGTGGGCCCCGGCCTGGCTGTTCGCGGTGCTGCTGTGGGCGGTGGCGGCGCTGGCGCAATGGGAGTTCTACGGGCTATTTCCCGCGGCTCGGCCCTATCGCCCGTGGGGCCTTGCCGCCGCCGCCGCGCTGGCGGCGGTGCTGAGCTGGCCCGGGCCACAAGCCCCCGCGGCGGCGCTGGCGGTGCTGGTGGCGGCGGGAATGGCGATCCTGCTGCGCTCGCTGCGCGAACACGATGCCTCGGGCGCGGCCATCGGATGGCTGGGCGTGCTGTATCCCGCCCTGTTGCTGGAACTGTTGCTCCCGGCCCGCCGTGCCGCTCACGGCGCGTGGTGGATTTTGGTCTTGTTCGGGGTGGTCTGGCTGGGCGACACGGCGGCCTATTATGCCGGGCGCCGCTGGGGGCGGCGGAAGATGGCGCCGCGGCTGAGCCCGAACAAGACCTGGGTCGGCGCGTGGGCGTCGCTGGCGGCGGGGGTAATTTCCGGCGCCCTCTTGACCTGGCTCTTCGTGGACCTTGCCGGCCATGCCGCCATGCCCGCCGAGCGGATGCTGGCGTTGGGAGCCGCGCTGGGCCTGGCCCTGAACGTGGCCGCGCAGGCCGGGGATTTGGTGGAATCGGGCCTGAAGCGCAGCGCCGGGGTGAAAGACTCCGGCCGCCTGCTCCCCGGCCACGGCGGCATGTTGGATCGCATTGACGCGCTGCTGTTGGCGGCGCCGGTGTTGTGGTGGTGCCTGGCGGTGCGATTTTGAACCCGCCCGAGGCGAGGCGGCGGATCGCGTTGTTTGGCGCCACCGGCTCCATTGGCGGCAGCGCGCTGGAGGTGATCGCCGAGCGTGAGGACCAGTTCGCGATCACGGCCTTGGCGGCCGGGCGCAACATCGCGGCCCTGGCCGCGCTGGCGGCACGCTGGCGGCCGTGCGCCTTGGGCGTGGGCTCGGCGGATCTGATCCCAGAATTGCGCGCCCGCCTGGCGGAACGCCAGGTGCGCCCGGAGCCGGAGATCGCCGTCGGTCCCGTGGGACTGCGCGACCTAGCCGCGACGCTGGACTACGACGTGCTCCTGCTGGCCACGGTCGGAGTGCCCGGCCTGGGCGCGGCGGAAGCGGCGCTGCGGCGCGGGAAAACGCTGGCCTTGGCCAACAAGGAGGCCCTGGTGGCCGCCGGCCCGGTGCTGCTGCGCGCCGCCGAGCGGGGCGGCGGGACGATCCTGCCGGTGGACAGCGAGCACAGCGCCATCCACCAGTGCCTGCGCGCCGGGCAGCGCGGCGAAGTCGAGCGAGTGATCCTGACCGCTTCCGGCGGACCCTTCTTGGATTGGCCGCCGGAACGGCTGGCTACCGCCACACCGGCCGACGCCCTGCGCCATCCCACCTGGCGCATGGGCCGGCGCATCAGCACCGACTCCGCAACGCTGATGAATAAGGGCTTCGAGTTGCTGGAGGCCTGTCACCTGTTTGCGCTTGCCGAATCCCAAGTGCAGGTGCTGATCCACCCGCAATCCATCGTTCATTCCTTGGTCGCCTTTCGCGATGGCTCGGTCATGGCCCAGTTGGGCACCGCCGACATGCGCACGCCCATCCAGTACGCCCTTACCTACCCTGCCCGCGAGGGCACAAAACGCGAGAAACTAGATTTAGCCGCGGTGGCGCGGCTGGAGTTTCGGGTTGCGGACGAGGGGCGGTTCCGGGCCTTGCGCCTGGCCCGCCAGGCGGGGCGGGCGGGAGGCGCCGCCGGCGCGGTCTTGAACGCCGCCGACGAGGTGGCAGTCGAGGCTTTCCACGCGGGCCGGCTGTCGTTTCCCGACATTACCACCGTAGTGGAAGACGTGCTGGGCGATCTCCAACATCTAACCTTGAACAGCCTGGAGGATGCCCAGGCCGCGGATCTGGCGGCGCGAGCCGCCGCCGAGCGTCGCGTGGCGGCTGCCGCCGCTCGCTGTGGCGGCGTCGGCCGCTAAGTACCACCATGAACATTTTGACCGACATCGTCGCGGTCGCCATCGTTCTGGGCGTCATCGTCTTCCTTCACGAGTTGGGCCACTTTGTGGCGGCCAAGGTCTTTCGCGTCCGGGTGGAGACGTTTTCCTTGGGCTTTGGCACCCGCCTCGCCGGGTTCCGGCACGGCGGCACGGATTATTGCATCCGGGTGTTGCCACTCGGCGGCTACGTCAAGATGGCCGGCGAGCTGCCCAGTGACCTCAGCCAGCAAGTTGTCGTCCGGCCAGGCGATTTGGCCTCCAAGCCGCGTTGGCAGCGGCTGGTGATCTTATTCGCCGGTCCGGCCATGAACATCCTGTTGGCCATTGGGCTGCTGATTCCGGTTTACATGCGGCAGTTTCCCGAGGACTCGGTGCTGGATCAGCCGGCCATCGTTGCCGCCGTGGCGCCGCATTCCCCCGCGGCCCAGGCGGGACTGGCGGCGGGCGCTCGCATTGTCCGCGCCGACGGCGTGACCGATCCCACCTGGCAGCAGGTCGGGGTGCAGGCGGCGCTGGCGCAGGGCCATCGCTTGCCGCTCACGATCCAGCAAGCCGGCAAGACCTGGAATGCCGTGGTGGTGCCGCGCACCGACTCCCAAGGCGCCGGATTTGGCCTGGGCCTGACGCCGGCGCAGCCGGTCTACGTGGATGCGGTGATGCCCGGCTCGCCCGCGGCACGAGCCGGCCTGCGGCCGGGCGACCGCATCACCGGCGTGAACGGCCGCCGCGTGCTGTCGCCGGAGCAGCTGACGGAGGCGCTGCAGACGGGCGCGGGCCAGGCGGCCCGGCTGACGGTGCGGCGCGGCGGGGCGGCGCTGGCGGCAGTGGTGCACCCGCGCTGGGAAAGCGCCGATGGTCAGCCCAAACGCTGGATGGTCGGCGTCGAGTTGCGCTTGGTCAAGTATGTCCGTTTGCCGTTCCGGACGGCGGTGGCGCAGTCGCTGAACGAAAACGGCAAGTATTCGACCTTGATCCTGGACTTGGTCGGCCGCCTGGTGACCCGGCATTCCTCGCTGACCGCCCTCCAGGGTCCGGTCTCGATCGCCGCCATGGCGGGCCAGATGGCACGCCAGCCGACGATCATCCCGCTCATCGGCTTCATCTCGATCATCAGCCTCAACCTCGGCATCCTGAACCTGCTGCCGATTCCGGTGCTGGACGGCGGGACGATCCTGTTGCTGCTGCTGGAAAGCCTACTGCGCCATGACGTCAGCCTGCAGATCAAGGAACGCGTCTATCAGGCCGGCTTCGCTTTCCTGGTGTTGCTGATGACCTTCGTGATCTACAACGACATCGTGCGCGTCGTGGTGCACGGTGGGCACGGTTGAACCGGGCCGGGCCCCCGGACTTAAAAGCGCACTGACGCGGCGGGAATTGGGCAGCATTCCAGGCGGTCGCGTAGGGCGGCTTTTCAGCCGACCGCGGGCGTCGGGACGGGCTTCGGCATCGCCCCAAGAGTTTGCCGAGTCAGGCGGGGGTGATGGAGTTGATGTATTCGGCCGGAAAGCCGAGATCGCGCAGAGTGCGTTGCAGCTGGGCCGTGTAGTCGGGATTGGCCTCGTGGCTGCTAGGTTCGACCCGCAAGTTGTAGCACAGCGCAGGGACCGAGGCGTCATCGCCCATAAGGCGGGCCAAGACCGCCTCGGGCCGGTAATGATCGAGTCCCGGGGCGCCGTACAGCCGTTCAAGCTCGGCGTGGGTGAGCGCAATCAGCATCCCGTAAGCGCGGGCGCCCGCCAATGCAACCAGCGTGGCCCGGGCCCCAATGCGCAACGCAAAATCCTCCACGTACGCTCGGCGCGGGTCCACCGGCGCGGCGCCGCCGCGCCGCAAAACATCCACATCCATGAACAGGCCGTAGAAGAAGCTGTCAATGCGGCGCTCGGGCATGGCATTCGCTCCGCGATTGGCCCACCGGAACGCACGGGCGAAGGCGCGGTCCCGCAGGCCAAAGCCCGCGGGCCCGCGCTGAAGCCGGGCAGGCGCTAGCGCCTACCCGGCTAACCGGCTCGGACGGCTTACCCCTTCGCGGCGGCGAAGCGCTTGGTGATTTCTTCCCAGTTCAGCGTCTGCCACCAAGCGGAGAGGTACTCGCCGCGGCGGTTCTGGTACTTGAGGTAGTAGGCGTGTTCCCACACGTCGTTTCCCATGACCGGATGGAGGCCCTCCATGTACGGGCTGTCCTGGTTAGCGGTGCTCAGCACTTCCAGGTCGCCGCTCTTGTTGACGACCAGCCAGGCCCAGCCGGAACCGAAGCGCTTCAGGCCGGCATCGTTGAAGGCGGTCTGCAAGCCCTCCAGGCTGCCGAACTTCTTATCAATGGCCTGCGCCAGCGGCCCGCCCGGTTTGCCGCCGCCTTGGGGCTTCATGATGGCCCAAAACATGCCATGGTTGGCGTGGCCGCCGCCGTTGTTGCGCACGGCGGTGCGGATCTTTTCCGGCACCTCGTTGATGCGGCGCAACAGATCCTCGATCTTCAGGCTCGCCAGCTGCGCCTCGCCGGCCAGAGCATTGTTGAGGTTGGTGACATAGGCGCCGTGGTGCTTGTCGTGGTGCAGGCGCATCGTGGCCTCGTCAATGTGCGGCTCCAGGGCGTTGTAGGCGTAGGGCAAAGCGGGAACTTCGTAAGGCATCGAACCGGGCTCCTTTCGTTGGCACTACTATTTTGACACCGTGCGGCGGATTAGGGGGAAGCCTGCCGGGCGGAGCGCTGGAAGCGAGCGGATCGGCGGGGTCCAGTTGCGAGGCGGCTCGCTCCACGCACGCCCGCTGCGGGGGCGCCCTGGCTCAACGGTCGCGGGACGCCTGCTCCAGAACTTGCAGCGGAAGCGTCCCGAATAGGGCGGCTGGACCGCCTGCGGCACGGCTAGCTCTACAACTGGGCTACTCGCCTTCGTAGTTGGGGCCGCCGCCGCCTTCGGGGGGAACCCAGGTAATGATCTCGTAGGGGTCCATGATGTCGCAGGTCTTGCAATGGACGCAGTTCGAGGGATTCAGGTGAATCTGTTTGCCGCCATCGGGGCCGGGCACCATCTCATACACCGCCGCCGGACAGAAATGCTGGCAGGGATTGCCGTATTCCCAGGTGCAGCGGTTGTTGCAGATGTCGGTGTCCTGGATCAGCAGATGCGCCGGCTGGTCTTCCTCATGCCGCGTGCCGGAGTGGTAGACGTCCTCCATTTTGCCGAAGGTCAAGCGGCCGTCGGGGACGAATGGCGGCGGTGGGGGCGTGGCGAGGGCCTGCAGCTTGCGCATGCGCAAGTGGCCGGCGATGGCGGGGTAGCGGGCGCGGAGGCCGCGGCCGCCGGTAGCCATCTGCGCCGCGCCGTGCAGCAGGCCGCGCGCCAGGCCGTGCTCGAAGCCTTGGTGAAAATTGCGCACCGACCATAGCTCCTTGCCGATGTAGCTGGCTTGCACCCGGCGCGGAAACGCCAGCGCCGCCGCCTCGCCTCCGCCGGTCCAGTGAGCGCACAGGGCCTCGGCGGCCAACATGCCGGATTTGATGGCGAGGTGAATGCCCTTCAGCCGCTGGCTATTCAAATAACCGGCGGCATCGCCGATCAGCATCCAGCCGGGCCCGGCAGCAGGGGGCAGGGCAAAGTAGCCGCCCATGGGAACGGCCTTGGCGCCATAGCGGACCATCTCGCCGCCCTCCAGAAAGTGGCGCACCCAGGGATGCGTTTTGAACCGTTGGAACAAAACGAACGGATCGGTGGCGGGGTCGAGGTACTCGAGGCCGGTGACCAGACCGATGGAGATTTGCCGGTCGCTGAGGCCATAGATCCAGCCGCCGCCGTACATATCGCCCGCCAACGGCCAGCCCATGGTATGCGCCACTTCGCCGGCGCGCATGCGGCCCGGCGGAACCTCCCAGATTTCCTTGACGCCGAGCGAATAGACCTGCGGGTTGGCGCCGCCGAGGCCGGCACGGTCCAGCAGTTGCTTGGTCAGCGAGCCGCGCGGACCTTCGGCGAGGACGACCCATGGGGTTTGCAGATCATAGCCGGGCTCGAAGTTGGCCTTGGGCCGGCCCTGCTTGTCGCGGCCCTTGTCATCGGTGCGGACACCGATGACGCGGTCGCCGTCAAACAGCAATTCGGCGCCGCCGGTGGCGGGAAAGATGGTGACACCCGCCTGCTCCACCTTCTCGCCCAGCCATTTGCCCAGCCGGTTGAGCGAGATGACATAGTTGCCATGGTTGCGCAGCGGCGGAGGGGTGATGGGGAAGCGCCAGGAGCGGTCCGGGGTCAGGAAAAACGCGGCGTCGGTGGTCACCGGGCTGGCCAGCGGCGCCTCGCGGGCAAAATCGGGCCACAGCTCCGCCAGCCCGCACGGGTCCATGACCGCGCCGCTCAGCAGGTGCGCGCCCACCTCCCGGCCCTTCTCCAAAACCAAGATCTCGTCCTTGCTCGGCAGCCCCGCCTGCCCGGCATGCTGGTCCAGCAGTTGGGCCAAACGCAGCGCGCAGGCCAGCCCCGCGGGTCCGGCGCCCACGATCACCGCGGCGGCTGCCATTACGGGATGTTCGGTCGCGGACATGGGCCTGGGACAGGGTGGCGCCGGCGGGGGAGCCGGCGCCGGCGGCTACGGCTTCAGTTTTTGAATCTCCGCCGTGAGCGCGGGAACGATCTCAAACAAATCGCCGACGGCGCCGTAGTCGGCGAGCTCGAAGATCGGCGCCTCGGGATCTTTGTTGATGGCCACCACCGAGCGCGAGCCCTTCATGCCCACCAGGTGTTGGATCGCGCCGGAGACGCCGACGGCGAGATAGAGCTTGGGCGCGACGGTCTGCCCGGAGGAGCCGACCTGGCGGTCCATGGGCAGCCAACCGCTGTCGCAGATGGGGCGGGAAGCGGCGATTTCGCCTCCCAGCGCGGCGGCGAGCTTTTCCACCAACTCCAGGTTTTTTGCCTCCTTGATGCCACGGCCTACAGCGACGATGATCCCGGCCTGGGTCAGGTCCACGGCGTGCTTGGCCTCTTGGAACGGCTCCTCGGATTTTCCCGGGCCGGCCGCGGGCGTCACCGCCTCCTCCGTGATGGCCACCGGCGCGGCGGCGCGGGCGGCCTGATCGCCGCGGAAGACGCCGATTTGCAGGGAAAGAAAATAGGGCGGCTCGCCGGCAAAGACGGCATCGGCCGCCAGCCGGCCTTCGAACATCGGCCGGCTGGCAATCGGCCGTCCGTTCTCGACCCGAATGGCGGTGGCGTCGCTGATGAATCCCCGGGCCATGCGCGTCGCCAGCCGCGGGGCGAAGTCGCGGGTGCGGTAACTATGGGCGAACAGGACGAAGCGCGGTTGGCGCCGGCTGAGCACCTGCACCAGCGCTTGCGTATATGCCTCCGGCGAGTACGCCGCCAGGGCGGCATGTTTGGCGCGCAGCGCGCCGGCGCATTGATAGCCGGCCAACCCGGAGGCCAGATCGTCGCTGGGCCCCTCCAACGCCAGCAGGCGCAATTCGGCGCCGCTGTCGGCCGCCAGCTTTTGCCCCGCCGTGACGACCTCGGCCGTGACCGGGGCGAGTTGATGGTTTCGGGATTCGGCGACTACCAGGATCTCGTCGGCCATTTAGATTACCCGCAGATCGTTCTTCAGATGCGCCGCCAGTTGCGCCGCCACTTGCGGCGCCGAGCCGGTCAGCAACTCCGTCTTCTTGTGCTTGGCCGGCACATAGAGCCGCTGGATGGTTTGCCGATTGAGCGCCGGCGTGACGCCCAAATCCGCCGCCACCACTTGCGCCAGGGGCTTGGACTTGGCCTGCTTGATGCCCATCAGCGTCGCGTAGCGCAGTTTGTTGATGCCGCTTTGAATGGTGAGCACGGCGGGCGTGGGCAGTTCTTGGAATTGAAAGTAGCCGTTTTCCAGTTCCCGCTTTACCCGCACCCCGCCTTCGATCGGCTGGACCTGCATGATGATGGTCGAGTGCGGAATGCCGAGCAGCTCGGCCAGCACAACGCCGGTCTGGCCGAAGCCAAAGTCGGCCGATTGCAGTCCGGTGAAGATCAGATCGAAGCCTTGGCCGGCAATGGCGCGCGAGATGGCCTCGGCGGCGGCGTAGCTGTCCAGCGCTTCGACATCATCGCCGAGCACATGAATGGCGCGATCGGCGCCCTTGGCCAGAGCCTCGCGCAACACCTGCGCCGCACGCGCCGGGCCCACCGTCAGGGCCGCGACCTCGCCGCCGTGCGCTTCCTTTTGCCGCAACGCCTCCTCCAGCGCGAAAGCGTCGGGCTCATTGGTTTCATAGCTGACGTCGTCGCGGATCCATTTGCCCGCGTGGGCGCCGTCACTGGCCACTTTGACCGGGGCGTCCTTGGCGGGTACTTGCTTCAGGCACACCAGAATCTTCAATCGCCTGCCTCCAAAACCGTTCAGTATCGCACAGCGCCGCACCGACCGTCAGGCGCGGCGGAGGCGTCTGCATAACGAGGCTGGCGATCGCGGCGGCGGGGCGAGGGCAGGCTTGCTCCACGCGCGCCCATCGGGGCGCACCCGCAGCGGAGAGAGAATGAGCCCATGGCACGCACGTTTCCATTCCTGATTGGCGGCGAGCTGGTTTTGCCCGAACGGCCGCGGGCGGTGCGTTCGCCCTATAGCGGCGACGAGGTGGGCCGCGCCGGCGACGCCACCGGGTTGGAGATGACGCGAGCCCTGGAGGCGGGAGCTGGAGCGCGGGGGGCGATGGCAGCGTTGCCAGGCTACCGCCGCCGCGAGGCGCTGTTGGAGCTGGAGCGAGGGGTGGCGGCGGCGCAGGATGAACTGGCCGAGCTGATGGCCCGCGAGGCCGCCAAGCCCCTCCGGGATGCCCGCGTCGAGGTCGGGCGGGCGCGGGTTACGCTGCGCACCGCGGCCGAGGAGGCGGCGCGCATGGGCGGAGAGTGGCAGCCGCTGGACGTGGCGCCGGGCGCGGAGGGCCGGATTGCCATCGCCCGGCGCTTTCCGCGGGGCTTGATCGCCGGCATTACGCCCTTCAACTTTCCCCTCAACCTGGTCCTGCACAAGCTGGCGCCGGCGCTGGCGGCGGGTAACAGCATCATCATCAAGGCTTCGCCGCGCACGCCGCTGACCGCGCTGCGGCTGGGCGAGTTGGCGCAGGGGCTGGATCTGCCGGCGGGCGCGGTCAATATAGTCGCCGGTGGCGCCGAGTCCGTCGAGCCGTTGCTGGCCGACGAGCGGGTGGCGATGATCTCCTTCACTGGTAGCGCCGGCGTCGGTTGGCCGCTGCGGGCCCGCGCCGGCGACAAACACGTGACGCTGGAGTTGGGCGGCAACGCCGCCAACATCGTGCACTCGGACGCCGATCTGGATTGGGCCGCGGAACGTATCGCCGCCGGCGGCTTCGGCTATGCCGGCCAGAGCTGCATCTCGGCGCAGCGGCTGTTGGTGCAGCAAGGGGTGTATGGCGCGGTGCGGGAGCGCTTAGTGGCCCGCGCCCAGGCGCTGCGGCTGGGCGACCCGCTGGACCCGGCGACCGACGTCGGCCCGATGATCACCGATGAAGCGGCGGCACGGGCGGAGGGGTGGATTCAGGAAGCCGTGGCCGGCGGCGCGCACCTGCTCTGTGGCGGCCAACGCGACGGCGGCTTTCTCACCCCGGCGGTGCTGGACAACGTCCGCCCGGAGATGTCGGTCTGCCGCGAGGAGGCGTTTGCGCCGCTCCTGGTGCTCGCCCCCTATGACAGCGCCGAGGAGGCCTTCGCCGCCGCCAACGCCAGCCGCTATGGCCTGCAGGCAGGCATTTTTACCCGGAACTGGGACCTGGTCTGGCAGGCGTTCCGCGCGCTCGAAGTGGGCGGCGTGGTGGTCAACGATGCTTCCTCTTCCCGCGTCGAACCCATGCCGTATGGCGGCGTCAAGCAATCCGGCCAAGGGCGCGAGGGCCTGCGCGCGGCGATCGAGGACATGACCGAGCTGCGCGTGCTCTTGGCCCGTGAAGCAAGCCCATAGGGTGGGCCCGCGCATTGGCCCGGTGATCCGTGAGAACACCCGACCGATGGACTGTTGACCCGCGCGAACGGCGAGAGTAGCCTTCGTCAGGGACGTGGCCCTGCCGTTCGCGTCGAAAGGACGGGGACGGATGTACACGGGTCACGGAAAGGCACATGTACCTCGGGCCGAGTGACTGTCGCCGCGGGCCAAGGGTAGCCACCTATCTTGCCGCTCTCGGGTTGCTGCTCCCGCTGCCCGGCCCGGCCCAGGCCAGAGCGCCGCACCAAACGCAGCCTGGTCAGCGTCCCATTATTCGCGCTCGTGCCAATGAGGTGGTGGCCGACTTTGTCGTTGTCAATCGCCACGGCATGGTCGTCCGCGGGCTCAAGGCGAGCCAGCTTGAGGTCTTCGACAATGGCGCACGGCAGCGCGTCGAGAGCCTGCGTTTCGTCGCTCACTCGGTTCATCTCCGCCCCGGCAACTGGCGGGCCATCGGTGTCCGTCCGCCGGCGGCGGAGCCGCCCGCCGCCAACCTTACCGCGCTCGTCTTTGACCCGATCGACAATGCCGGTCTCCCGCTCGCGCGCCGCGCGGCGGTGCAGTTCGTCGCCGACGATCTCGGGGCGCACAGCTTCGCGGCAGTCTTTCGCCGAGATCCTCGCCTCGCGCTGCTCCAGCCCTTTACCAATGACCCCGCCACCCTGGATCGCGCGATCCAGGAGGCCACCGGACGCGCCGTGGTACAGATCAATTACCAGCGCCAATATGAGCGGATCAAGGCCATGACAGCCGTCTTCTCCGGCGGCACGAAAGGCAGTGGGCCGTCGGTATCCGCGATCACGAGGGCCGCCGCGTTCCCCTCTTGGCTCGGCGCGTCGGTACCCATCGTCGCCAACGCCTCCATGCTGGAGTCCATGCTCACGGCGGCGAACATCAACGCCACGGCCAGCGGCATTCAGCGGACCCGCAGCGAGATGGCGGACCTGCGCCACCTAGTGGGGATGCTAGCGCCGTTCCAGGGCCGCAAGGCAGTGGTGTTGTTCACCGAACGGCTGTACGAGAGGAACGGGCTCAAATTCATCTTTCGGGCCCTGGTTCGGGAGGCCAACCGGGCCGCGGTTTCGTTCTATCCCGTAGATGTCGCCGGCCTGAGTATCCGCCCCGACCTCGCCGCCCTGGCTACCGCACTCCGCGGCCCGACTTACGGCGTCCAACGGGGCGCGCCGGTGGAACCGCACGTCGGAAACGCGGTCAACCAGAGCCAGGCCGTCCTTTTGCGCGAACTGGCCGCCTCCACCGGCGGCGCTGCGGTCGTCGACACCAACGATCCGGCTCATTTCATGAACGGCATCGCGGCGCAGACCGCCGAGCACTACGAGTTGGCCTTCACTCCGCGCAGCTTCGCGCCGGGCAAGGCGCTCACCCGCCACAGGGTGGTGATCCGCATTCCGCGCCATAGGCATTGGCGCGTCTACGGCCGCAAGGTCTACTACGCCCGCTTCGCCGCCGCGCCGGGGCATGAGCCAACCAAAGAGTGACGCCGCGCGCTTGGCCCGAAAACTCGCCGCCGCCACGTCGCACGCGCCGCGGAGATCCCCATCTGGGCACCCTTTCGATCCCGCGGTTCCCCGGTCGGCAGCGATGGGGGAGAATCGCGCGAAGCGGCTGCGGCCAACGCGCATGGGTCGCGCGGCATCCCTGCCCCAGTGGCGGCGGGCGCGGAGCGGGCGGCGCGGCGGTGGGTGATTACCGGCCAGGTGCAGGGAGTGGGGTTTCGGCCGCTGGTCTGCCGCCTGGCGCGGGAGCTGGGGCTCGGTGGCCGCGTCTGGAATGATGCGCAAGGCGTTGTGGTTGAGGCCGAGGGCCCGGCGGCGGCGCTAACGGAGTGGGAGCGGCGGCTGCGGCGCGAGGCGCAAGCACCGGCACGGATTGAATCGCTGGCGGCCAGCACCATGGCTGCTGTCGGAGCCAACGAATTTACCATTGCCCTCAGCGATGTCGGCCCGGGGACCGCCACCGGCACTGTGCCCGCCTGGGTGTCGCCGGACCTGGCCACCTGCCAGGCCTGCTTGGCCGAACTGCACGATCCGGCCGACCGCCGCCACGGCTATCCCTTCATCAACTGCACCCGCTGCGGACCGCGCTACACCATCATCGGCGGGCTGCCCTATGACCGCCCGCGCACCACCATGGCGGCGTTCACCATGTGCGCGGATTGCCAGCGGGAATACGAGGATGCGGCGGACCGGCGGTTCCATGCCCAGCCCAACGCCTGCCCCCGGTGCGGTCCCCGGCTGACGCTGTGGGCCAACGGGCGGAGTTGGGGTGGAGCCGAGGCCCTGGATCAGGCGCGGCAGCGGCTGGCGGCGGGCGCGATCCTCGCGGTGAAGGGGCTCGGGGGTTTTCATCTCGCCTGCGACGCCGGCGACGGCGCGGCGGTGGCGCGTTTGCGGCAAGCCAAACGTCGTCCCGCCAAGCCGCTGGCGGTGATGGTTCTCGATCTCTCCACCGCCGGGGAGCTGGGCATCCTCAGCGCCACGGAGGCGGCGTTGTTGGCCAGCCCGCGCCGTCCGATCGTACTGCTGCAGCGGCGGGCGGCAACCGGCGACCCGAGCGGCCCGGGAGCCGAGGGCAACCGGGCTGGCGATGCTGCACCGCCTCGGGTGGCGGCGGGCGTGGCTCCCGGGCAAACCACCATCGGTGTCTTTTTGCCCTACACGCCGCTGCACCATCTTCTGTTGGCGCCTCCCGCGCCGCGGGCGTTGGTGCTGACCAGCGGCAACCGCGGCGAGGAGCCGCTGGCGATTGAGGATGCGGTAGCTGAGGGCTGGCTGGCCGAGCCCGAGCCGCGGCTCGCCGATGCCGTGCTCGGCCACGACCGCCGCATCCGCTGCCGCGCCGATGATTCCGTGCTGCGTGTGGTGGGCGACGCGGCGCGGATGATTCGCCGCGGCCGCGGCTATACCCCAGAACCGCTGGAGCTGGGTCAATCCGGCGCCCCGGTGCTGGGGCTGGGAGCCGAGCACAAGAACGCCTTTTGCCTCACCCTGGACCACTTCGCCATCTTGGGCCCGCACGTGGGCGATTGGGACCGATACGAGACCGAGGCCGCCTATGCCGCGGCCTTGGATAACCTGCTGGGATTGTGGGGCGTCCAAGCGCAGGCAGTGGGCTTTGATCCACACCCCGGCTACGCCGTCTCCGCCTGGGGCCGGCGGCGTTTCGCGGCCGTGCCGCGATATGCGGTGCAGCACCATCATGCTCACATTGTCGCCGTGCTGGCGGAGCACCGCCGTCCCGGGCCGGTGATCGGGCTGGCGCTGGATGGAACCGGCTGGGGGCCGGACGGCGCGGTGTGGGGCGGAGAAGTACTGTGCGCCGACCTCGCCGGCTATCGGCGCTGGGCGCATCTGCGCTACCTGCCCCTGCCGGGTGGCGAGGCGGCGATACGCGAACCCTGGCGCGTGGCCCTGGGCGCGCTCCGGGAGGCGGTTGGCGAGGCCGCCGCCCGAGCCTTCCCGCTGCCGGGGGTAGACCCGGCATGCCGCCGCGGGGTCGAGCAGCTGCTGGCGCGCAGCACGCTGATGCCCCGGACCTCCTCCGGCGGCCGGCTGTTTGATGCCGTCGCCGTCTTGGCCGGGCTGGGCACGCGGGCGGAGTATGAGGGCCAGTTGGCGATCGCTCTCGAGGCCGCGGCGACAAGCGACTGCCGAACTGACGCGTATCCCATCGAAATTGATGTAACCCATGAGATTCCATGGGGATTGGATACGCGGCCGCTGATCCGTGCCGTGCACGCGGACCTGCGGCGCGGGGTCGCCGTCGGCGCGATTGCGGCGGGCTTCCACGCCGCGCTGGCGCAGGCCCTGGAGGTGGTTTGCCGAGCGGTGCGCGCGCGCACCGGGATCGGCACGGTGGCTCTGGGCGGCGGCGTCTGGCAAAACGCCCGGCTGTTCGGCCAACTCACCGAGCAACTGGGGGATGCGGGCTTCGAGGTGCTGGCTCCGGCGGCGGCGCCAGCCAATGACGGCGGCCTGGGGCTGGGGCAGGCCGTGGCGGCACGGGCGCGGCTGGCCGCGGGCGCGGCGGCCTAACGGGACGACCATGTGTTTGGCGATTCCAGGGCAGGTGCTCGACAGCTTCGAGCGGCGCGGTCTGCCCATGGCGCGCATTCGCTTCGGCGGCGTGGTGCGAGAGGCCTGCTTGGAATACACCCCGGAAGCGACCATCGGCGATTACGTGCTGGTGCACGTCGGCTTCGCCATCAGCCGCGTGGACGGCGCAGAAGCGGCTCGCACCTATCAGTTGCTGGCCGAGATGGATCAGTTGGCGGAGCTGGAGGCCCCGGTGGTGGCGGAGGGCGAAGAGCTCCGGCTGCCAGGCGGCCCCAGCGTAGCGGCCGAGGGCGCGGCGGGTCCACGGGCGGAAAGCGGCGGAAGACCGGCTCCAGCCGGCACCCAGGAGGCGGCATGAAGTACCTGGACGAGTACCGCGACCCCCATCTGGCCGAGGCGTTAGTGGCCGAGATCCGCCGGGTGCGCACCCGGCCCTGGGTGCTGATGGAGGTCTGCGGGGGGCAGACCCATTCCATCGTCAAGCACGGGCTGGACCAGATGCTGCCGCCGGAGATCGAGTTGGTGCACGGTCCCGGCTGCCCCGTCTGCGTGACCCCGCTCGAGACCATTGACAAGGCACACGCCATCGCCGCTCGGCCGGAGGTCATCTTTTGCTCCTTTGGCGACATGCTGCGCGTACCGGGCTCGCGCGGCGACCTGCTGGCGCGAAAGGCGGACGGCGCGGACGTGAGGGTGGTCTATTCCCCCTTGGATTGCCTGGCCATCGCCCGCGCCCATCCGGAACGCGAGGTGGTGTTTTTCGCCGTGGGCTTTGAGACCACGGCTCCGGCCAACGCCATGCTGGCTTGGCGGGCGCGGGAGGAGGGCGTCCGCAATGTCTCCATCCTGACCTCGCACGTGCTGGTGCCGCCGTCCATCGCCCACATCCTGCAATCTCCGGCCAACCGCGTACAAGGCTTTCTGGGACCGGGCCACGTCTGCGCGGTGATGGGGTATCGCGAGTACGAACGCGTCAGCGCCCGCTTCCAGGTGCCGATCGTGATCACCGGCTTTGAGCCGCTGGATCTGTTGCAGGGCACGCTGATGGCGGTGCGGCAGCTCGAGGCGGGGAGCGCGGCGGTGGAAAACCAGTACGCCCGGGTGCTGGGCCGCGAGGGCAACCCGGCGGCGCGCGGCAGGTTGGATGAGGTCTTCGAGGTCGCCGACCGCAAATGGCGGGGCATCGGCACCATTCCCAAGAGCGGCCTCAAGCTGCGCTGGGAGTTCCGCGCCCAGGACGCCGAGCGCAAGTTCGAAGTGGACGCGATTGATACGCGGGAGCCGGAGATCTGCATCAGCGGGCAAATCCTGAAGGGCATCCAAAAGCCCCCCGACTGTCCCGCCTTTGGCAGCATTTGCACGCCGCGCCAACCGCTGGGGGCGACGATGGTCTCGGCCGAAGGCGCCTGCGCCGCCTACTACGCCTATGGGCGATATCGGCAGAGCGTGGGAGGGTAGGGAAGCGGCGCCGCAACCCGGCGCGGAGGGACGCAATGGAAACGATGGCGACCGCCCCGGTGGCCGCACCCGACTGGCGGGCCAAGGTGTTGCGCAAATGCGGCGAAAGCATCGCGGTAAAGCAGCAGTTCTTCGAGCGCTATGCCGATATCATCGGCGCGCTCAGCCAACGGATGGCGGAGCGTTTCGTGGCCGGCGGGCGGCTGTGGGTGATGGGCAACGGCGGCAGCGCCTGCGACGCGCAGCACGTGGCCGTGGAGTTTATCCATCCCATTATCGAGAAGCGGCGCGCGCTGCCGGCGCTGGATCTGGTCAGCCAGGCGCCGGTGGTCACGGCCATCTCCAATGACAAGGACTTCGCCAAGGTCTTTTTAGACCAACTGGAGCTGTGGGGCCAGCCCGGAGATATGGCCCTGGCGCTCAGCACCAGCGGGCAGAGCCCCAACCTGATCTACGCGCTGGAGGCGGCACGGCGCCGCGGGTTGCTGACGGTGGCGTTCAGCGGCAAAGATGGTGGCCGCCTTGAGTCCGCGGCCGAGTATTGCTTCACCGTCGC
>JBOGKW010000038.1:0-22151 GCA_050746205.1 Terriglobales bacterium
GCGCTGAAGGCCCGGGTCATTGAGGAGATCCGGCGCTCCGGCGCCGAGGTGCTGGACCTGGGCGCGGACAGCGAGCAACCGCTCGACGACTATCCCGATTACGCCGTCGCCCTCGGCCATGCGATCGCCAGCGGCCGCGCGGGCGAGGGGATTCTGCTCTGCGGCAGCGGCGTCGGGGCGTCGGTGGCAGCCAACAAGCTGCCCGGCATCCGCGCCGGGCTGTGCCACGACACCTTCTCCGCCCACCAAGGGCGGGAGGACGATGACTGCAACGTGCTTTGCATGGGAGCGCGCGTGGTGGGGCCGTCGCTGGCGGTGGAGATTACGCGCGTGTGGCTGGCAGCCAAGTTCAGCGGGGCGGAGCGGCATCGGCGGCGGGTGGACAAGGTGCGGGCCCTAGAGAACAATTGGTGAAACAATGGAAGAGCTAGGGCATCGGCGCCACGCGCCCGTCCGCGAGGGAGGAGATTTTGGGCAATCCATTGCAGGAGTTGATCCGTGTTGGCCAGAGCTTCTGGTATGACAACATCCGCCGGGAGTTGCTGACCGGGGGCGGGTTGAAGCGGATGGTGGCCGAGGACGGGCTGCGAGGGCTGACTTCCAACCCGACGATCTTCGATAAGGCAATCGCTGGCAGCGGCGACTATGACGAGTCGCTGCGGCGGCATGCGGCGCTGCCGGCCAAGGAACTGTTCCTGGAAATCGAGTTGGACGATATCGCGGCGGCGGCCGACGTGCTGCGTGGCGTCTACGACGGCAGCGAGGGACGTGACGGGTTTGTCTCGATCGAGGTCACGCCGGATCTGGCCGATAACACCCAGGCCACGCTGGAACAGGCGCGGTGGCTATGGGGGCGGCTGCAGCGTCCCAACGTCATGGTCAAGGTGCCGGCCACGCCGGAGGGCATTCCGGCGGTGCGGCAGTTGTTGGCTGAGGGGATCAACGTCAATATCACGCTGCTGTTCGACTTGCCCAGTTACGAGCAAGTCATTGATGCCTGGCTGGGCGCGCTGGAGGCCCGGGCGCAGCGGGGCCAGCCACTCGACCGCATCGCTTCGGTGGCCAGCCTGTTCGTCAGCCGGGTAGACACCAAGGTGGACAAGCTGCTGGCGGCGCGGGCGGCGGCGCTGCCCCAGCGGCGCCAGGAGATTGAGGCGCTGGAGGGCCAGGCCGGCATCGCCAATGCGCGGCAGATGTACGCGTTGTTCCGCCGGACGGTGGCGGAGGAGCGGTTTCGCCGCCTCGCTGCCCAGGGAGCGCGACCGCAGCGGCCGTTGTGGGCCTCCACCAGCACCAAGAACCCCAAATACCCCGACACCTACTACGCCGATGCGCTGATCGGGCCGGACACGGTGGACACCATGCCGGACGTGACCATTGCCGCCTTCCGCGACCACGGCCGGCCCGCCGACCGGCTGACCGGCTCGGAACCGGAGGCGCGGCGCGTGCTGGCGGCGCTCCAGGCCGCGGGCATTGATCTGCACCAGGCGCTGGTCGAGTTGCGCGCGGAGGGCGTGGCCAGCTTCGACAAGAGCTATCAAGATCTGCTGGCGGGCATTCAAGCCAAGCTGGCGCGGCTCCGCGATCAGGTGAAGACGGCATGAGCGCGGACCCGGCCTTGGATGCGATGCGGATCGAACGGCCTGCGGGCGCGAGCCCCGGGCCGGTGGAGCAGATAGAGAACAGCGGCGTCGCCGCGGCGCTGTGGCGCAAGGACGCCAGTGCGTGGACCCGCGACCCGGCCGTCGCCGCCAAGATCCAGAACCGCCTGGGCTGGCTGGCGCTGCCGGAGGCCATGGCCGCGGCGGGGCCGCGGCTGAAGGCGCTGGCGGCGGAGTGCCAGCAAGCCGGCTTGCGGCGGGCGGTGCTGCTGGGCATGGGCGGCAGCAGCTTGGCCCCCGAGGTGTTCCGCAAGGTGTTCGGCCCGCCGCCTGCGGGCGCAACCGCAGGTGGGCTGGATTTGGCGGTTTTGGATACCACGGATCCGGTGGCGATCGGCCGGCTGGCGGCGGGGCTGGACTGGGCGCGGACCTTGTTCATTGTCTCCAGCAAGAGCGGCGGCACGATTGAGCCCAATTGCTTGTTCGCCTTTTTCTGGGAGCGCTGTGCCGCGGCGCTGCGCACGCAAGATGCCGCGGCGCTGGGGGCGCATTTCGTGGCCATCACGGATGGCGGCACCTCGCTGGAGCAGCTCGCCCAGGAGCATCGCTTCCGCGCCGTGTTCCTCAATCCCGGTGACATCGGCGGCCGCTACTCGGCGCTCTCCTATTTCGGCCTGGTGCCGGCGGCGCTGGCAGGCGTGGACGTGGAGCGGCTGCTGCAGCGCGCCCGGGCTATGGCCCAAGCCTGCGCCGCTGGCGTGGCGGCGGACGAAAACCCGGGCGTGCGGCTGGGCGCCGAGATCGGCGCCTGGGCCCAGGCGGGACGGGACAAGCTGACGCTGGTGGCGGGCGCGGAGTTGGCGCCGCTCGGGGCGTGGCTGGAGCAGTTGCTCGCCGAGAGCACGGGCAAGCAAGGCAAGGGCATCGTTCCGGTCGCCGGCGAGGCGGCGGGCAGCCCCGGCGTCTATGGGCAGGATCGCGTCTTCGCGCGCCTGGCCTTGGCCGGGACCCCCGCTCCTGGTCTGGATCCGGCCTGGGCGGCGGTGGCGGTGGCCGCCGGCGCGCCGGTCATCACCCTGCAGTTGAGCGACCGCTACGATCTGGGCCAGGAGTTTTTCCGCTGGGAGTTCGCCACCGCGGTGGCCGGGGCGGCGCTGGGCATCAATCCCTTCGACGAGCCCAACGTCCAGGAAAGCAAGGACAACACCAACCGCGTGCTCGCCGATTGGGGCGGCGGGAAAGCCCGGCCCGCCACGCCGGCCGCCCGCGAGGGCGCGCTAGCGGCTTATCCGGCCGCACCCGGCGCGGCGGCGCCCAGCGTGGAAGCGGCGCTGGCGGCACTGGTGCGCACGGTCCGCCCCGGCGATTACTTCGCCATCATGGCCTATATGGAGCGCGAGCCGGCGATTGAGCGTGCGTTGGAGGCGCTGCGGCAGGCCCTCCGCGACCGGCTCCGCATAGCCACGACGCTGGGCTTCGGTCCGCGGTTTCTGCACTCGACCGGCCAGTTGCACAAGGGCGGCGCCAATACCGGCGTCTTCCTGCAGTTGACCCGTTCGCTGCCCGCCGGCCAGGATCTACCCATCCCCGGTCGCAGCTTCACCTTCGGCACCCTCTTCGCCGCCCAGGCGGCGGGCGATTTGGAGGCGCTAGCGGCGCATCAGCGCCGCGCGCTGCGGCTGGACGTGGGCGCCGATCCGGCCGCCGGTCTGCAAGCGCTGCGGGCGCTGCTGGACCGCGCGTGGGCCGGGGCGGAAACACAGGGCGCATGACCAGCACGCTGAGCCCATTGGAAGCGGAGCACCCGCTGCGCGCCGGCCTTCATGCCGAGCGCTCTGCGCCGCCCTGCGCGCTGGTAATCTTTGGCGCCTCCGGCGACCTCACCCGGCGCAAGCTGATGCCCGCCATCTTTTCCCTCGTCCGGGGGCAGAAGCTGGCGCCCAGCTTCGCCGTCATCGGCGTCTCGAACGCGCCCTGGAACGACGATGAATTCCGCCGGCAGATGCACAGCGGCGTGACCGAGTTCGCCGCTGGCGCGCCGGAGGCGCAGGCGTGGGACGACTTCGCCGGGCGCATGCAGTATCTGGACGGCACGTTCGAGGATCCGGCGCTGTATCGCAAGCTGGCCGGGATGCTGGCCGGCCTGGCCGGTACCGGCGGCAACACGTTGTTCTACCTGGCCACGCCCCCCAGCCTTTTCGCGGTGATCGTGGCCCAGTTGGGCCGTGCGGGCCTGGCGGCAGAAGGCGGCGGCGTCGCCTCGCCGCCGCCGCCCGATGCCAGCCAGGAGGAGCGCGCTGGCCCCAGTCTCGACGCGGCCGCGCCGTCCGTCCCGCCGGCCGCCGGCTGGCGGCGCATCATTGTCGAAAAGCCGTTTGGCCGCGACCTGGCCAGCGCGCAACGGCTGAACCAGGACCTGCACCGGGTCTTCCACGAGGATCAGATCTACCGCATTGACCATTACCTGGGCAAGGAGACGGTGCGCAACATCCTGATCTTCCGCTTCGCCAACGGCATCTTCGAGCCCATCTGGAACCGTCGCTACGTGGATCATGTGCAGATCACGGTGGCCGAGAGCATCGGCATTGAGCAACGTGGGCACTACTACGAGGAAGCCGGCGCCATGCGCGACATGATCCAGAACCACCTCATGCAGGTGCTGGCGACGGTGACCATGGAGGCGCCGGTGCGTTTCGCCGCCGGGCCGGTGCGGGATGAGAAGGTCAAGCTGATCCGCTCCATCAAACCGCTGGCGCCGAGCGACGATCCCCGCATCCTGGAGCGGGTCGCGGTCCGCGGCCAGTACGGGCCGGGCTACGTAGAGGGCAAGCCGGTGCCGGGATATCGCGAGGAGCCGGGCGTGGCGCCCAATTCGCCGCGGGAGACCTTCGCCGCCCTGCGTCTGGAGATCGAGAATTGGCGTTGGGCCGGCGTGCCGTTCTATCTCCGCTCCGGCAAGCGCATGCCCAAGCGGGTCAGCGAGGTGGCGATCCGCTTCCGCCGCCCGCCGGTGCTGATGTTCCAGGATCTGGCCACCGACGGCATTGACCCCAACGTGCTGGCCATTCGCATTCAGCCGGATGAGGGCATCAGCCTGCGCTTCGAGGCCAAGGTTCCCGGCACGGATATGCGCCTGCGCGCGGTGAACATGGACTTTCACTATGGCAGCAGCTTCGGCGAGCCGCAGCCGGCGGCCTATGAGACGCTGCTGCTGGATGCCATGCTCGGCGACGGCATGCTCTTTGCCCGCTACGACATGGTGGAGGCGGCCTGGGCCCTGACCACGCCGCTGCTGGCTTATTGGGAGGGCACGCGGCCAGCGGATTTTCCCAACTATGCCGCCGGTACCTGGGGCCCGCGGGCGGCGGATGAGTTTCTGGAGTCCGCCGGGCGGGAATGGCGGAGGCCCTAGCGGCACGGGTAAGCTGGAGGCGGCGGAATCGGGCGGCGGGGCCCCAGTCCCGCCGCGGCCGTGGGCGTGGGTAGGCGAGCGGAGACGTGATGGCGTTGGTCGGTTTGGAACTTTCCGAGGTCGAGCGGCAGTTAGCGGCGGCGGTGCGGGCCCGTCCCGCGCAGACCCGTGCCACCACCATGAACCTGATCTGCTGCGCGGAAGACCGCGCCGACGCCGACTGGCTGGCCGGGCAATTGGGCGCGGTCGCCGGCCGCCATCCCGGGCGCATGTTTCTGATCGTGGCCGGCGGCCTGGAGCCCGGCCATCCCCGGGGCGAGTGGCGCGCGCGCATCCTGCCGCTGGAGGGCGCCGGCGGCGCCGCCGGTGTCTGTGGCGAGCTGATCGAATTGCAGGCGGCGGGCGTCGCGCTGCTGGCCGCCTCCAACGCCGTCACGCCGCTGCTGGTCGGCCATGCGCCGACATTCCTCTGGTGGCGCGGCGACGACCCGGTGGACAATCCGCGCTTCAACGACTTGGCGCGGATTGCCGACCGCGTGCTGTTCGACTCCCAGCGCCTGGCCTCAGAGCCGGCCCGTTTCCTCCGTTTGGCGCGGCGGGAGCGCAGCCTGCACCCCGGCGGTGGCGTCTGTGACCTGACCTGGCAGCGGCTGGCCCGCTGGCGGCGGCTGATCGCCCAAGGCTTTGAGGCGCCGGAGGCGGCGGCCGCGCTGCCGCACCTGGAGCGCGTGCGCTTCGGCTCCGGCGGCGATCAGCCGGCGTTGAACGGCGCGGCCCTGCTGCTGGCCGGATGGCTGGCCTCGCGGCTGGACTGGCGCGTGGCCGGCCCGCGAAGCGCCGCGGAAATGGCCATGCGCACCGCCGATGGCCGGGACGTGGTTCTCGAATTTGCGGCCGCCCCCGGCGAGGCGGCGGGGACGTTGTTGGGTTCGGTGGAATTGCTGGCGGGAGACTTTGCCGTCTGCGTCAGTCGCCGCGGCAAGGCCATTCAGGTCGAGGTCGGCGGCGGTTCCCTGGGCCGTTCCACCGCCACCTTTCCCACCCCAACGCCCATGGAGGCCTTGGCGCAGGAACTGGACGTGTCCATTCCCGATCCGCTGTTTCAGCAGGCCTGGTCGGCGGCGGCGGAGATCCTCTCCGGCCTGGGCGTGAAGGCGGCATGAGCCCCGCGAGCGCGCCGCGACGAGCGGCGCCTCCCCGCCGCCCGAGCGCCGCCAGCGCGCGGCCGGTCATTTGGACACCCTCCATCTTGGCGGCGGACTTTGGCCGCCTGGCCGAGCAAGTGGCGGCAGCGGAGGCGGGCGGCGCTGCTCGCTTTCAAGTGGACATCATGGATGGCGCCTTTGTCCCCAACATCTCCATGGGACCGATGTTTGTTGGCGCCCTGCGCCGCCTGACCACCAAGCCCATCGAAGCCCATTTAATGACCGCCCGCCCGCAGGATTGGATTGTGGCGGCGGCCCAGGAGGGCGCGGACTGGATCATCGTTCACGCCGAGTCCACGCCGCATCTGCATCGCATGCTGGAAACCGTGGTGGAAGCTGGCGCCCGCCCCGCCGTGGCCCTCAACCCCGATACGCCCTTGGTGGTTTTGGAGGAATGTCTGCCGACGGTTGGCGCGGTGGCAGGCGCCGCGGTGGGCATGGTCCTGCTGATGACCGTGAATCCCGGCTTCGGCGGCCAGCGATTCATCCCGGCGGTCTTGGATAAGGTCGCTCGCCTGCGCCACATCGTCGCCGCGCGCGGCTTGGATTGCGACATCGAGATTGACGGCGGCGTTGAGCCCGAGACCATCCTGGCCGCACGCCGGGCCGGGGCCAATAACTTCGTCGCCGGCAGCGCCGTCTTCGGTCATCCCCAGGGCCCGGCGGCGGGGCTTGCGGCGCTGCGCCGGTCACTGCAGCGCGCCTAGAGGGCACCGCCGGCCCTACGCGGCAACTTGGAGGCGCCCAGAGCGCCAGCGGGCGTCCGTTGCCGGCCGTCCCACCCCAGCATGCGCCGCCGCATGCCGGGGGCCTAGTCTTAGCCCAGCCGCAGCGACCAGCGGGAGCGTTCAGATTAGGGCGGCTGAGCCGCTGGGCGCGGCCCGCTGAGCGGCGTCAGCTTTCCGCACGCCGAGTTGCCTCTCTGCGTGGCTAGTGGTTTCCGCTACACTGCGCCGGAGCGGAAATGGTGTGCAATCGCTTGCGCATCCCTGGTCCCGGAGTGGCATCAGGACCCATTGTTTACAGCAACTTAGCGCCGCTCGGTGGTTGGCATTTGAGTTGCCTGTCTATGGCCATGCGACTGCCGTTTCGCTTCCGCACTATCTCGGTGCTGGCCTTGCCAGCGCTTTTCCTGGCCCTTGGTTCGCTGGCATTTGCAGGTCCCATTACGACGAACCTCACCCTGACCGGCGCCGGGCCCGCCAATGATGGGCAGTATGACATCTACCCCTACACCGCCCAGGTGAACGGGCAAAGCTACACGGTGGTGTGCCTGGATTCCTATGACAACGTCACCGTCGGCGAGAGCTGGCCGGTGGATGTCCTCAACCTGGGGGATGTGCTGAACGGCAGCGACTTGACGGACACCCGTTTCGGCAACCCTAGCGCGCCTCATTACGACAGCAACGCGGTGACGGACTACGAGGAAGCCGCGTGGCTGGAGACGCAGTTCGGCAGCGACACCACTACGAACGTCCAGATCCAGCACGCCATCTGGGATCTGTTCAATCCCGGCTTCTCCAGCGACACCGGCAATTGGCTGAGCGCCGCGGCCAACGCCGCCACCAGTGGGTTCGGTAGCCTGGACTTCGCCAATTTCACGCTCTTTAGCCCAACGGGCCCGACCGGCCAGGAGTTTCTGACACCCGTCTCAACGCCGGAACCGGCGACCTGGGCGATGCTGGCCGCCGGCCTGATGATGCTGCTGGCGGGCGCCGGCTGGCGCCGCCGCCGCGCCGCGGCCATCGCAGCCTAGCGCAGCGCAGCCGTTTCGCGGCAACTTGGAGACGCCCCGAGCGCCAGCGGGCGTCGGTTGCCGGCCGTCGAAGCCCAGCCGCAGCGACCAGCGGGAGCGTCCAGAATAGGGCGGCTGAGCCGCCGCGCTGGCAACCGGCTCAGCGGCAACGGGAGCGAGTTCAATTGAGCGTCGCCGCCGGCGCAGGCGCCGCCGCCCCATCGCCTGGGCGCCAAAATAAAGCGCCCCGCCGAACGGCGGGGCGCGCGGGAGGACGCAATCACCGTCCGCCTAGAAGTTCAGGCTGGCCACGATCTCGATGATCCGGGGCGAGGCGTCGCCGCCCAGGAACGAGCCCAGAATGCTGGTGGGCACGCTGACCGTATTAATCACGCTGCCGAATTGTGGGCTGGCAAGGTCGCCCACCGGCTGATCGAAATTGGGATGGTTCAGCAGGTTGAAGAGTTCCACGCCGATGCCCAACTGCGCCGACTCCCAGCCTGGAATCTGGGTGTTCTTCTTGACCTGAAGGTCGGTGTCGAAGAAATCCGGCCCGCGGAACTGATCCCGGATCTGGTTGCCGAACGCCAGCGTGCCGCTGGGCGAGAATTGGCTGCTGGCGACGCAGACGCCGATCTGGGTGCAGGGCTGCGCTTGGGCCTGTGACAGCTCATTGCCGAAAATGGTGGCGCCATAGTTATAGCTGCCCAGCAGGCCGGTGGTGCCCGCATCAATGACGGTATAGGGCAGGCCAGTGCGGAAGAACATCGTGCCCGACACCACCCAGCCGCGCCACAGCTCGGAGGGGCCGAAATGGAAGCTGCGGAACGGCACCTGCCACAGATAGCTCAGGCTGAAGTAATGGCGGATGTCGTAGTCGGAGTTGCCGTAGTTGTAGGCATACTCGTTATAGGGATCCTGCGGGTTCAAAATGCTGGTGTTGGTTTCGAAGTTGTAGGGCAGGAAGCCGCCGTTCGAGACATCATCCAGGGCATGGCTCCAGGTGTAGTTGAACTGCATCTGCAGCCCGGCGCTGAAGCGTTCCAGGTAGCTGAGGGTGAGGCCGTTGTAGTTGGAATTGCCCGTCTCAAGCTGGGTGACCGTGCCGAAGCGGGCGTCCGGAGGAGCCGTGGGCAGGCCGGCGAAGCCGCTGGAACAGGTCGCGGTCGGGCAATACGCGTTGAAGCCATTGTTATTGAAGGCTTCATGCCAGCCGTCATTGCCGACGTAGTTGGCGCTGACCGAGGCCGTGGTGCCGATCGCCCGCTGCAATTGCAAATTCCATTCCATGTACATCGGCGTGGGAATGGTCACGTCCTGGGTGTAAAAATTGGGGGGTGTGAATGCGGGGTCGGCGGCGGTGATGCTGGCCAGCGTGCCGCCGCTGTAAAAGCCCTTGACCAGCGCGGCATTGTCCGCCGCGGTTGTGGCGAACACATTGCCCGAGGCCGCAGGCGAGAGCGGCTGGCCGCCGATCACGAACGTGTTCTCCTGCGGAAAATTCTCCGCGAAATTGTCGGTCACGGTTGCCGGGAAGGCGTCGGAGAACAGGCCGAAGCCGCCGCGGATCACTGTTTGCGGTCCAAACGGCGTGGCGGCGAAGCCCAGCCGCGGCTGAATGGCCCATTGCTGGTAGCCGCGGTAGGCGGTCGAAGAGGAGGGATTGATGATGGCGTCATACGGGGTGTTGACGTCGTGCGCCAGGTAGGTGAATGGCTCGACCAACTGCGCAAAGCAGTTGTGCGGGCAGACCGGGTTGGAATTGTGATCGGCGCGCAAGGTTGCCGTGAACTTCAGACCCGGCGAGACCCGCCAGCCGTCCTGAATGTAGACGCCGAGATTGTAAAGATTGATCGGTTGCTCCAGGGCGGTGGGAAACGACTGCTCGAACTCGGTGGCCACGCCGCTGTAGAAATCGGCCAGCGTTTGGTTTAGGGCGAAGCCGCTGGTCAAGATGCCGGAGTCATAATCCGTCGTGATGTCACGGCGAAAATCGGCGCCCATCTGGATGGTGTTGTTGCCCATCGTCAGGGCGAAATCGTCCACCAATTGGTACTGGGTGACATTGCGCCCCTGCGGAAAGTCGAAATCCTCGCCGCCCAATTGATATAGGCTGCCGCCGGCGAAATCGATGGTCGTGGGGAACGCCGCGAGCGTGGCGCTCGGATTGGCGGGCTGGAAGATCGCGCTGTAATACATTCCGGAAAGGATGAAGCTGTTGACCGAATCCGGGCCAAAGATGTGGGTCTCGTGCATTTGGCCGGTGTACTGCGGCTGATCGCTTTGCGTGTTGAAGATCGGGTTCAGGCCGTCGGTGTAGGTGGCTTGCTCGCCGTGGTCGGTGCCGAACTGAAAGAACAGCCGGTCATTATTGCCCAGGACTTGGTCAACCCGGGCGTCCACGATCCATTCATGCGTGCGGTTGCCCGCGGTGGACCGGAACTGGAGGGCGCACGGTGAGCCGCCGAGAACCGCCGCCGAGAACGCGGCGCCAAGGTCGGCGCAACCGCCCGCCGGCAGGATATTCTTGGCGCTGGCGGCGCCGGCCGCGCTGTTGTAGAAGCCAAACATGGTTTTGTAGAACGGCACCTGGCTGGGATCGGCGGCGGTGATGTTGGCGAGCGTCGCTGCTTGGAACTGCGGGGTCGGGATGTTGACCGCCTGGTTGGTGGGGATCAGGAGGTACAAGCCCTCCTGGTCCACGAAGAAGAAGGTCTTGTTTTTGACGATCGGCCCGCCGATGGACCAGGACCATTGGTTGGCGTTGCTGAAGGGCTTGGCCGTGCCGCTGGCATTGTTGAAATAATTGTTGGCGTTCAGCGAGCTGCCGTTCCAGAAGTAGTTGGCGTTGCCGTGCCAGTCGTTGCTGCCGGATTTGCTGACGTAGTTGATCTGCGAGCCCGCCAGCCGGCCATATTCTCCGGTATAGCCGTTGTTGACGACGGTGGTTTGCTTGATGTCGTTGAGGCCGAGCAACAGGTTGGTGGCGCCGGAGTTGTTGAGGTTCAGGAAGGGATCATTGTCGTCCTCGCCGTTGAGCGTGAACAGGTTCGAGGTGGCGGGCAGGCCGAAGGCCTCGAAGTTGCCGTAACCGGCCTGGGTGTTCATGGTGGTGCCGGGAGCGGTTTGCGCAATCGCGGTCAGGTCGTTGCCTGGATTGGGCACGAGGGCGATTTGCTGTGCGGTGTAGGTGGTGGTGATGTTGCCATTGCTGGTCTGCACCACCGGGGCCTCGGAGCTGACCGTCACCGTGGTGGTGGTGGCGCCGACCCGGAGTTTGAAATCAGCCATCGTGGTTTGCCCCACCGCCACCGCCACGGTGCGCGTTAGCGTGTTGAAGCCGTGGGCGGTCACCGTGACCTGATAATTGTCCGGCGCCAGGTAGCCGAAATGGTAGAAGCCGGTGCCGTTGCTGGTGGCGGTCTCCCGGTATCCGGTGGCTAGGTTGCGGAGCCGCACCATGGCGCCGGGCAGCACCGCGCCGGAGGGATCGGTGACGCGGCCGGTGACGCCGCCGGAGACCGTATTCTGAGCGCCCAGCGGCGCCAGGCAAAGCAGCAGGCCCAATATGGCAGCCAAAGTGGAAAGCAGCTTCATGCGCACGACATGCACCTCGGGGCGGTTGCCCATCCGTGCAACAGTGAGGCAATCGGCGGGCCAGTGCTCCGCCGTCCACTTTGCCGCCGCAATCTCTCGAAACTCCCGAGCGCGCCAGCGCGGGGCGGTGAACCGCGATTCGGAATCGTGGAGTACGCCGGAGCGGCGGGATGGGAAATTGAAAAGCCGGAGTCTCCGCCGGCGGTGCGGAAACGTGGCATCTCGGCGTCCCTGGGACCACAAGTCGCCGGTCGCAGGCGCGCGGTCCGGGCCGCGGCTGCGGCGGATGCTATCGTGAGCGCATGGATCGCGAGTCGCGGCAATTGGGCGGCGGCGGGAGCGCCGGCGGGCGTCCGCTTGCGGCCAGCGCAGCCCAGCCGCCGGCGCGACCGGTGGCAGCGCCGTCAGGCGCGGGGCGGCTGAAGTTCCTGGCAGACTTGGCGGGCGGCGCCACCATCGTTACCGCCGGCGCTCATTTGGCCAGGTCTCTGCGGCAGGAATACGACGCCAGCCAACTGGCGCAGGGCCGCCACTTGTGGCCGGAGGCCCAGATCACGCCGTGGGCAGACTGGCTGCGCCGGCGGTGGTGCATGGCGCTGACGCAACGGCCCGATCTTCCCTATCTGGCCAGCGCGGCGCAGGAGCAGGCCCTCTGGGAGTGGATCATCGCCCGGGACGAAGACCTGGGCGGGGCGGCGGCCGCCTTGGCGCCGCAAGCGGCGGCGGCTTGGGAGCTGAGCCGGGCCTGGCGCATCGCCCCCGGTGGCACGACGGCGGAGACGGAGGCCTTCGGCCGCTGGGCCGCGGCGATGGAGCGGGAACTGCGCCACCGGAACTGGCTGACCGCCGCGCAGCTCCCCGACCAACTGCGTGAGTTGCTGGCGGCGGGAGATCTGCCCGCCGCTGCGCCGGGCCGGCTGGTCCCGCTCGGCTTCGCTCCATTGACGCCGCAGCAGGCGGCGTTTTTCACCGCCTGGGCGCAGGCGGGCGGCGAGGCCCGGATGCCAACGCCGCCGGCGGCGGAATCCGCCCCCAACGGCGCAGCCTGGCAGGCTGCGTTTCCCAACGAAGCCGCGGAGACGGAGGCGGCGGCGCAATGGGCGTGGCGGCAGCTCGAGGCAGGGCGCCGAAGCCTGGGCATCGTGGTGGTGGACTTGGCGCGACGCCGAGCGGCCCTGGAGCGGGCCTTCACGCTGGCGCTGGAGCCGGCGGCCTGGCTGCCCGGCGCGCCGGCAACGCCACTGCCGTTTCACCTCACGCTCGGTCCGTCCTTGGCGGTGCATCCGGCGATCGCCGCGGCGCTGCGGTTGCTGCGGGCCTTGCTGCCCGGCGCGGCGATGTCCGCCGCCGAAGCGGAGGCGCTCCTGCGCACACCGTACCTGCGCGACGCGGCGGCGGAGCGCTCGGCCCGCGGCCGCGCGGCGGCGGTGCTGGGCCAGGCGCGGCAGATGGAAGTTCCGCTCGCCGAGCTGTTGCGTGTGGCGGCGGTGGTCCAGGCAGACCGCTGGCTGGACGCCCTGCGCCGGTCGTGGCAGACTGCCGCTCAATGGCCGGCCCAGCAAGCCGCGGCCGGCTGGGCCCACGCCTTCTCCGCCGCCTTGGCAGCGGCCGGCTGGCCAGGGGAGGGGCCGGACAGCGGGGAGTATCAGGCCATCGAGCGCTGGCAGGCGCTGCTGGAAGAGTTCAGCAGCCTGGACGCGCTGGATCTGGCCCTGACCGCGGCGCAAGCGCACGAATGGCTGGCGGCGCAGGCGGAGTCGGAGATCTTCCAGCCCGAGGCCGGCGCCGCGCCAGTCGAGATTCTCAGCCCCGATGCCAGCCCGGGCCTGGAATTCGATGCGGTTTGGTTCCTCGGCGCCGAGGCCGCGGCCTGGCCGCCCCCGGCGCGGCTCGATCCTTGGCTGCCGGCGGCGGCACAGCGGAGCGCGGGGGTGCCACGCGCGACGCCCGAAGTCACCCGGCAATGGGCCGGTGACGTGACCGAGCGGTTGCGCGCTGGCACCGCGGAGGCGGTCTTCAGCTTTGCCCCACCCGAAGGCGCCGAATACGCCGCCGCCAGTCCATTGATCCGCGCCCTCCCCGCCTATCCCTCCGCCGTTGAATCCCTCTGGCCCGCCACCGTCTCGGTGGCCCCGCAGGAGTCGATTCCCGACCAGCGGGTGCCAGCGCGCCCGGGCGCTGGCGGCGCGGTCGAGGTCGGCGGCGGGGCGGCGATCTTCACGGATCAATCGCAATGCCCGTTCCGTGCCTTCGCTCGCCATCGCCTCGGCGCCAGCATTCTGGACGCTCCGGCGCCGGGCCTTGACGCGGCCGCGCGCGGGCAACTGCTGCATGCCGCGCTCTTCAGCGTCTTTCGCGCCCTGGCGGACCCCCAGGGCCGGGTAACGATTCCCGATCCAGCGGAATGCGCCGAGCGCGCCCAGGCGGCGGCGCGGGCGGCGGTGGCCGAGGCGCGCGGACCGGCCATGGCGGCGCTGCGCTCCCGCGCCTTCGCCGCGCTGGAAACCGGCCGCCTCGCCGAGACGGTGAGGGAGTGGCTCGTCGAGGTCGAGGCGCGGCGCGGTCCGTTCTCGGTCGCCTTCGCCGAGGAGAAAAGACCTGGCGAGCTCGGCGGGCTTCGCCTTCATTGGCGCGCCGACCGCGTGGATCGCCTGTCCGATGGGCAGACCGCGATCCTGGACTTCAAATCCGGCAGGCAGCAAGGCCCAAAGGATTGGGCGGGCGATCGCCCACGGGATCTGCAATTGCCGCTCTATGCCCAGCTCGCCGATCCGCCGCCCACGGCGCTCGCCTTCGCCATCGTTCGGGTCGGCGAAATGGGCTTCAAAGGCGTTGCCGCCGAGGAGGGTTTGCTGCCCGGCTGCAAGCCGCCCAAAGACACTACCTGGCCGGACCAGTTGGCTGCTTGGCGGCGGGTTTTGGGCGGCTTGGCGGGGGAGTTTTTGGCCGGCCGCGCCGACGTCGCGCCGCAGGCGCACGCGTGCGACGGTTGCGAGCTGCCGGCCCTCTGCCGCGTCGGCGAGTTGGGCCTGTTCGCGGACGCCGACGGCGAGGAAGAGAGCGCCGATGGCGAGTAAGCCCGCCGCCGCCCCCGCTCCCCTGCCCGACGCGGCCGCGCGCGCCGCCGCGCTCGGGCCCAACCGGTCCTTTATCGTCGAGGCCCCCGCCGGCGCCGGCAAGACCGGCCTGCTCACCCGCCGCCTGCTAGCGTTGTTGGCCCGCGTCGAGCGGCCGGAGTGCATTTTGGCGTTGACCTTCACCAAAAAAGCCGCCGCCGAAATGCGTGACCGGGTGCTGCAAGCCCTGCGCGGCGGGAGTGCGGAGGGCGGGCTCCTGGATGCCGAGTTCGAGGCGCTGGCCGCGGCGGCGCGCCAGCGCGATCAAACCCTGGGTTGGGGCCTGGCGGAAAACCCGGCGCGCCTGCGCCTGCACACCATAGATGCGTTCGTCAACGGCCTAACCGCGCAAGCGCCGCTCGCCAGCCGCATGGCCGCCCGCACGGTTTGGGAAGATGCCGAGCCGCTCTATCAGCAGGCGGCGCGTCGGTTGTTGGCCGAATTCGATGGCCAGGAGCCGGCCCAGGCGCCGGTGCGCGCCGCCCTGGCCGCCCTGTTGGAGCATCTGGATAACGATTGGCCGCGCCTGGCAGGTCTGCTCGCCCAGATGTTGGCCGTGCGCGATCAATGGCTGCCGCTGCTGGGCGCGGGGCGCTCCAACACCGACGCCCGCGCCGCACTGGAGCGGAGTTTGCAAAAGGTGATCCGCGCGGCAATGGCCGCCGCCCGCGCCGCCATTCCTCCGGAGTTGGCTTCGGAGTTGGCTGCGCTGGCGCGCTACGCCGCCCAGAACGCGGGCCCGGAAGAGAAAGTTGCAACCGCCGCCGGCGGCGATCTCTCCGCGCCGCCCGGAGGCGAGCCCGAGGATCTGCCCCTCTGGCAGGGCATCGCGGCGATCTTTCTGTCCGGCGAGGCGCGGCGAAAAAAGATTGACGTTCGCGGCGGCTTTCCCGCCGGCGAGGGGAAGGCGAAGGCCATGAAGAACCGCTGGAAGGCGGCCTGCGCCGCCCTGAGCGAGGCGGCGATCGCCACCCTCGCCGGTCTGCGCGTCATGCCGGCCGCCGCCTATACCGATGCGCAGTGGCGGGTCTTGGCGGCGCTTCTATCCCTGCTGCCGCGCGCCGCCGCGCATTTGGAGCTTCTGTGCCAGCAGAAATCCGCAGCCGATTTTATTGCCTACACACTGGCGGCGCAGGCCGCCTTGGGGCGCGACGAGGCGCCGGCGGAGATCGCCCTCGTTTGGGATGCGCGCCTGGAGCACCTGCTGGTGGATGAGTTTCAGGACACCTCACAGTCGCAGTTGGAACTGCTGCGCCGTCTGACCCGCGACTGGCAGCCCGGCGATGGTCGCACCGTGTTTCTGGTCGGTGATCCCAAGCAGTCCATCTATGGTTTCCGCCAGGCGGAGGTGGAACTGTTCTTGCGTTTGTCTGGGGACCGCCGCTGGGGCGTGGTGCCGATCGAGCCGCTGTCACTGAAAACCAACTTCCGCTCCGCCCCGGTTTTGACGAAATGGTTCAACCGCGCGCTTCAGGACGCCTTTCCTCCGGCCGCCAATGCGCGCCTGGGCGCGGTTCCCTATTCGTCCTGCGAGGCGGCGCCCGGTGCCGTGGTTTCGCCGCCACCGGGCGCGGAGGCGCAGTTCCTCCGCCTGCCCTGGCTGCCCGGGCCCCCGGGCCAGAGAGGGCGGGCAGATCGCGGCCGGGAGGCGGCGGAGGTGGTGCGGTTGGTCCGGCAGGCGCGCGCCGCGGACCCCTCGGCCAGCGTGGCCATCTTGGTCCGCGCCAAATCCCATGCCGGCAGGATTCTCGCCGCCTTGGCCGCGGCCGAGATCTCGGTTCAGGCGAACCTGGATCCACTGGGCGACCGGCCCACGGTGCTCGACCTGCTCTCGCTGACGCGTGCCTTGCTTCGCCCCGCCGACCGAGTCGCCTGGCTGGCAATTCTGCGCGCCCCCTGGTGCGGCCTGGGCCTGGCGGATCTGTTGGCCCTCGCCGATGGCGACCCGGCCGCCTCGATTTGGGACACCTGTCAGGACTCGGCCCGCCGCGGGCGGCTCTCGCCGCCGGGCCTGGTGGCGCTCGGCCGCTGCCTTCCGGTCCTGGCCCAGGCCCAAGCCGCCGTCGGCCGACAGCCGCTACATCGCGTGGTCGAGGGCGCCTGGATCGCGCTGGGCGGGTGCGCCGCCGTCCGCCCGGCGCAACGAAGCGCCGATCTCCAGGACGCCCGCGCCTACCTGGACCTGTTGGCGACTCTCGAACAGGCCGGAGACGTGGACCTGGATTATCTGGCCGAGCGCGCGGGCGCCTTGCGGGCCGCGCCACGGCCCGATACCAGCGCCGTTCAGGTGATGACTATTCATCAAGCCAAAGGCCTTGAGTTCGCCACCGTCATTGTGCCCGGATTGGATTGCATTCCAGGCCAGGATTCACCTCCGCTTTTGGCCTGGGAGGAACTGCCGGCGGAAGGGGATCTCCCGCCGGAGCTATTGCTGGCGCCGATCCACGCCACCGGCGCGGAGGAGCCGATCTACCAATACCTGCGGGCGATCGCCAAGCAGAAGCGCCGCCAAGAAGCGGTCCGCCTGCTCTATGTCGCCGCCACGCGCGCCCAGCGGCGGTTGTATTTGCTCGGCGGCTGGAGCCCGGACGGTGCGGCGGACCGGCGCAGCCTAGCCGCCTTGCTGTGCCCGCAAGGGGTTGCGCCGCCGCCGGTAGTGGAGCTGCCGCCGGAGGGCGACGAGGGCGGTATGGCGGCGGTGGCAGCCCTCCTCGTTTCGCCGCGTCGGCTGCTGGCGAGCTGGCGGCCGGCGCCGCTGCCAGCGGCGGTCGGCATCCCGATCGCGGCGTCGCCCATGGGCGTACCCGCCCAGGCCAGCTTCGAGTGGGTGCGTCCAACGGCGCGGCACATCGGCGTGGTCGTTCACGCTTGGCTCGGCGGCATGACCGGGCAAAGCCACCCCGCGCCGTGGCCCGCCGCCGCCATCCGCGCAAGGCTGGCCCAAGAAGGCGTCGCCGCGGCGGATCTCCCCGCGGCGGCGGCGCGCGCCGCCAAGGCAATGGCCGAGGTGTTGGCCGATGAGCGCGGCCACTGGCTGCTGGCGGCGCATGAGGACGACCGCAGCGAATGGGCGCTGGCGGGACTTGAGGTGGGCAGCACCGCCGCGGGCGCCACGCCGCGCCACATCCGCCTGGACCGCAGCTTCATCGCCGATGGCGTCCGCTGGATCGTGGATTACAAAACCAGCCTGCATGAAGGCGGCGACCTAGGCCGTTTTCTGCAGGAAGAGCAGCGCCGCTACCGCCCGCAACTGGAAACCTACGCCACGTTGCTTCGCGCCGACGAAACTCGCCCCATCCGCCTGGCCTTGTATTTCCCCCTGATCCCCGTTAACGGCCGGCCCGCCTGGCGCGAATGGCACTTCGGCGCCGAGCCCGCCGCCGCCGGCTGACGGCCAACTGGTGGGCCAGACCTGCGGGGCACCGGGCTGGCACGCCGCAACGCGGCGTGGGGCAGCCGTCTCGGCTGCCCGCACTCAGCGCGGCCGCGTCAGTTCCGCCGGCACCACCAGTCGGTCAAACTCCGCTCCGCTGATCCAGCCGCTGGCCACCGCCGCCTCGCGCAGCGTTTGGTGACGCTCCAGCGCATCGTGGGCGATCTTGGCCGCCTTGTCATAGCCGATCGCCGGCGTGAGCGCCGTCACCAGCATCAGCGAACGCGCGACCAACTCGCCGATGCGTTCCTGGTTCAACTCAATGCCCTCAATACAAAATACGCGGAAGTTACGCGCCGCGTCGGCCAGGATGCCGGTAGCGTGCAAAAAGTTGTAGGCGATCAGCGGCCGCATTGTGTTCAGCTCGAAGTTGCCTTGTGTCGCCGCGTTGGCGATGATGGCGTCCTCGCCGATCACCTGTGCGCAGACCATCAGCATGGCCTCGCACTGCGTCGGGTTAACCTTGCCCGGCATGATTGAGGAGCCCGGTTCGTTGGCCGGAAGAACCAACTCCCCCAGCCCGCAGCGCGGCCCGGAGCCGAGGAAGCGAATGTCATTGGCGATCTTGGCCAAGGCGGCGGCTGCGCCCCGCACCGCGCCGCTAGCGGCCACCATGGCGTCGGCGCCGGCCAGCGCGGCGAATTTGTTGGCGGCGCTGACGAACGCTTCGCCGGTCAGGGCGGCGAGTTCGGCGGCGATCTGCTCGCCGAACCCCGGCGGGGAGTTCAGCCCCGTGCCCACCGCCGTGCCGCCCGCCGCCAACTCCCGCAAGCCGGGCAGGGCGGCGCGGATCTGGGCGATGTTGGCCCGCAGCTGCGCCGCATAGCCCGACCACTCCTGGCCCACGGTCAGCGGCACGGCGTCTTGCAGGTGCGTCCGGCCGATCTTGACCACCGCCATCCAGGCCGTGGAGCGGGCCTCGACGGTCGCCGCCAGCGCCTCCAGTGGCGGCAAAAGGCGCCGCTGCAGTTGCAGCACGGCGGCGAGGTGCGTGGCGGTGGGAAATGTGTCGTTGGAGCTCTGCGCCAAATTCACGTGATCGTTGGGATGAATGGGCCCGGTCCCGGTGGCGGCGAGCTGCGCCGCGCGGCGCGCCATCACCTCGTTCACGTTCATGTTGGTTTGCGTGCCGGAACCCGTCTGCCACACGTAGAGCGGAAACTCTTGGTCCAGCTGGCCCGCCGCCGCCTCCGCCGCCGCCCGGGCGATGGCCTCAGCCCGTGCCGCGTCCAGCCGTCCGGCGCGCTGGTTGACGCGCGCAGCCGCCTGCTTGATATAGCCGTAGGCGTGGTAGATTTCGTGCGGCATGCGGTCGCCACCGATCGAGAAATGCTGCAGCGAACGCTGCGTCTGCGCCCCCCACAACCGGTCGGCGGGCACCTCGATGTCGCCCATGCTGTCGCGCTCCCGGCGCAGGGCGGGGGCAGCGGAGGGGGCGCTGACGACGACGGGGGCCTGCGATTCGTCGAGCATAATTCCATTATGGCCGGAGGCGGCAAACCTAGGCGTCCCGCGCGGTCCCCCGCCATCGCTTCGCGCCGTCGAGGCTCCCGACCGCCGCCCACGGCTCCTCCCCCCCGCCGCCCTGCGCCGCGGCTGGCTTCGCCCGCGCCCGCCGCGGGCTTATTCGCTCGCGTGCAGGCCCTCGTTTGCCGCATTCCCCCCGGCCGCGTCGCCGCGTACGGCCAGATCGCCGCCTGGGCCGGCCGGCCCGGAGCCGCCCGGCAAGTGGCCTGGGCGTTGCGGGCCAGCCGCGGACTGCCCTGGCACCGCGTCATTGCCGCCGGCGGGCGCATCGCCTTGCCCGGCGAAGCCGGCTGGGAGCAGAGGCTGCGCTTGCAGCATGAGGGCGTCCGCTTCCGCGGCCGCCGCGTGGACTTGGCCGCGCATCAGTGGCGGCCCGGCCTTCGCGCGCGCCAGAGGAAGAAGCTCTAGCGTTTGCCGAAAAAAGAGGATTGCGATCACCGCGGCGGGGGCAAGAACTGTCGGCTGAAGCCCGCGCGGCAGACAGGCGGGACGCCTGTCCTACGTTCAGACTGGCGGGGACGCCTGTCCTACGTTCAGGCTGGCGGGGCGCTTGTCCCGCAGGGTCCGGCGCGTAGGGCAGCCGTCTCGGCTGCCAGCCAGCGAAACGGCTTCGTCGGAGGCGGACAGGCGGGAGGCCTGTCCTACGCGGCCGCGCCCGCAGGGCAGCCGTCTCGGCTGCCAGCCAGCGAACGGCTTCGTCGGAGGCGGACAGGCGGGACGCCTGTCCTACGGTCAGACAGGCGGGGGCGCCGTTTTTCAGCAGCCTGTATAGCCAGCGTGACCATGGGTCGGCCTGTAGTCCTGGGCCGGGCTGGATTGCCCGCGCTGCGCGACAGCCTGAAAGGCTATGCCAGGACGCAAGACAACCGCTGGGCCACGCGGCTGACCGCTCGGACGGCGGCCCAATCGCAAACGGCGATAAACTGCCGCCATGACGAAAATCATAGGGCAGCCTGCGCCGCGCGGCGCCAGCCAGGAGCATCTCCGTCCGCCGACCCAGGTGTTGACCAGAGGTTTTGATCCCCGCCTCTCGGTCGGCTCCGCCCGACCCGCCGTGTTTCGCAGTTCGACCTATGTGTTTTCCAGCCCCGAAGCCGCCGAGCGCGCCTTTGATCTCGCCGCTGGCCGCGCCCAGCCCGAGCCCGGCGAGCAGGCGGAGCTTATCTACTCACGCCTCAACCATCCCAATGCCGAGATCCTTGAGGACCAGGTCGTCCCGCTTGAAGCCGGCGCCAGCCGCGCGCTGGTCTTCAACTCCGGCATGGCCGCCATCACCACCGCGCTGCTGGCCTTCGCCCAACCCGGGCAATCCCTGATCTATACGGTGCCCATTTACGGTGGCACCCAGCACTTTATTCAGGACTTCCTCGCCCCTCGGGGCGTGCGGGGCCGGGCCATAGCGGCCGGTGATACGCCGGCCCTGACGCAGGCCATTGCCGACACCCCGGATCTTGCCGTGGTGCTCCTGGAGACGCCGGCCAATCCCACCCTAGTGATGACGGATATCCACGCCGCCGCGGCCGCGGTTGGTCAGCGCCATCCCAAGCCGGTATTGATGGTGGATAACACCCTGCTCGGCCCTACCTTTCAGCACCCCTTGCCCTGCGGCGCCGACCTCTGCCTCTATTCCGCCACCAAATATCTGTCCGGCTTCAGCGACCTGATCGGCGGCATGGCCATCGCCGCCGACCCCGACCTGATCCCCCGCCTCAAGGCCTTGCGGAGCCTGATGGGCAATATCCTCCAGCCGGATGAATGCTGGATTCTGGACGGCCACCTGCCGACGGTGCACCTGCGCATGAGCCGCGCCTGCGAAAACGCCCAGGCCATCGCCCAGGCCCTGGCCCGCCACCCCGCCATCGCCCGCGTCCACTATCCGACGCTGTTCCGCTCACCCGAGCAGGTGAAGATCTACCGCGCCCAATGCGACGCCCCGGGCGCCATGATCAGCTTTGAGGCCGAGGGCGGCAAAGCCGCGGCCTTTGATTTTCTCCGCGCCCTGCGCCTGGGCCGCGACGCCGTCTCGCTGGGCGGCGTGGAAACCCTCGCCTGTCACCCCATGACGACCACGCATTCCGGCTTCAGCCCCGCCGAGTTCGCCGAAGCCGGCGTGACCGAGGGGTTAGTACGCCTGTCCATCGGCATTGAGCACGCGGGCGACCTTGAGGCCGACTTCCTGCACGCCCTGGATCAAATCGGCGCGCGCCAGCCCGCTGCCCACTCGGCCTAGCTCGCCATCAAGTCGCGGCAACCCGGAGACGCCCTGAGCGCCAGCGGGTGCCCGTTGCCGGCCGTCCCACCCCGGCATGCGCCGCTGCATGCCGGGTACCCCGTCGAAGTCCAGCCGCAGCGACCAGCGGGAGCGTCCTGAAGAGGGCGGCTGAGCCGCAGCCCGCGCGACGGGGTGGCGCGGCGCTGCGAAGCGGGAGCGCCTGCCCCGCGGCACTCAGTGCAGGTGGGCGAAGCGCGAGAGAATGACGGTCAATACGATGACGCCAAGTACCGTTGCCGTCACCCCTACATAT
>JBOGKW010000039.1:0-21541 GCA_050746205.1 Terriglobales bacterium
TTTGGGCCCCTACCTGCGGCGTTACCGCCATCGCTATGCGCTGGGCTTTTCGGTCCTGGTGCTGAACGTTGCCGTCTTCAGCTCCATCCCCTACATCCTGAAACTGGCCATTGACGGCCTCAGCCACAGCCACGGCATATCGATTCGCGGCCTGGCGGAACTAGCCCTGCTGTTGGTCGTGGCCGTGCTCGCCCGCGGCCTGTTCACCTATTGGCAACGGCTCATCCTCATCACCACCTCCCGCGACCTGGAATATGACCTGCGGAACGACCTGCTGTGGCACCTGGAAAAGCTGTCGCAGTCGTTCTTTCAGCGCTTCCGCACTGGCGATTTGATGGCTCGCTCGACCAACGACCTGAGCGCCGTGCGCAACATGCTGGGCCCCGGGATCATGTATTCGGTCAACGCCATCGTTCAGTTCATCGTGGTGCTGGCCATTCTGCTGAACCTGGACGCCCGCCTCACGCTGATCGCATTTCTGCCCGCCCCGGCCATCATCGTTTGCGTGCAGTGGTTCGGCAAGCGCATTCACGACCGCTTCGAGAAGATTCAGGCGATGTTTTCCTCGCTGGCCACCCGCGTCGAGGAGAACCTGACCGGGTTGCGCGTGGTTCGGGCCTTCGCTCGGGAGCCGGAGGAAAGCGCCGCATTCGAACGCCTCAACCAGGACTACATCCGCCGCAATCTGCGCCTGGTGCTCCTGTCGGGCGCCTTTACGCCGCTGCTGCAGGCGTTGCTAGGCGTGGCTTTTGTGCTGGTGCTATGGTTTGGCGGCCGGGCCGTGCTGGCGCACCAGATTACGCTCGGCGGTTTCGTCGCCTTCAACGCCTACATGGTGCAGATGTCGTTTCCGATGATCGCGTTGGGGTGGGTCATCAACCTCGTGCAGCGAGGCTCGGCGTCGTTGGAGCGGCTACAGCAAATCTTCCGCTCCCAGCCGGACATCGCCGACGGGCCGCGCACCGATTTCCGCATCCAGGCCATCTCCGGCCAAATCTCCTTCCGGCGACTCACCTTCGCCTATCCGCCCAACGGCGACGCCCCCGCGGCGCCGGTGCTGCGCGGAATTGACCTGGACATCGGCGCCGGCCGAACCATCGCCTTTGTCGGCCGGACGGGCGCGGGCAAATCCACGCTGATGTCCCTGCTGCCCCGGTTCTACGATGTCCCCGATGGCATGCTGCTGGTGGACGGCCATCCCCTGGCGGAGATCCCGGTGGCGCGGTTGCGCCGGGCGATCGGCTACGTGCCGCAGGAATCGTTGCTGTTCAGCGACACCTTGCGCGCCAACATCGCCTTTGGCGTCCCGGACGCCAGCGAGGAGCAAATCATCGCCGCCGCCGACGCCGCCGGCCTGGGCGGCGACGTGGCGGATTTCCCCGAAGGCTACGACACCCGCATCGGCGAGCGCGGCATGACGCTTTCCGGCGGCCAGAAGCAACGCACCGCCCTGGCCCGCGCCTTGCTGCGCGATCCGCGCATCCTCATCCTCGACGATTCGCTGTCCAGCGTGGACACGCTGACGGAAGAGCGGATTCTAGAAGGGCTATCCGCCTTTGCGCAGGGCCGCACGACCTTGATCGTGAGCCACCGCATCTCCACCATCCGGAATGCTGACTGGATCGTGGTGGTGCAGGCGGGCACCATTGCCGAGCAAGGCACGCACACGGAGCTGATCGGCCGCGGCGGCCTCTACGCGGAACTTTACGAGCAGCAGCTGCTCCAGGAGGAGCTCGCCGCCGTCTAGGGCAGGGCCCTGCGACCATGAGCAGCGCGCAACAAGAAGAAGAGGTCCTTGGCAAGGCCTACGACGGCCGGCTCATGCGGCGCCTGCTGGGCTACGTGCGGGGTTATTGGCCGCAGATCGTGCTGGCCACCACCGCCGCCCTGATCGGTTCGGTGACTCAAGTGGCCGGGCCCTACCTGAACAAGGTAGTGATTGACCGCTATCTGGACCCCACGCACGCGCCCGGCAGCCATAGTTTTCTCAGCGCCTGGCTGCCGGCCAATGCCTACGCCGGCATCGCGGACATCGCGATTCTCTACCTGCTGCTGCTCGCCGCCGGCCTCGGCTTGGATTTTGTCCAGACCTACGCCATGCAATGGGTCGGGCAGCACTCGATGTACGACCTGCGGCGGGACTTATTCGCTCACCTCCAGCGCCTGCAGGTCGAGTTTTTCGACCGCAATCCGGTCGGCCGCCTGGTCACCCGCGTCACCAATGACGTGGAAACCATTAACGACATGATCTCCAACGCCCTGGTAGCGTTCTTCGACGACACCTTCGTGTTGCTGCTCATCGTGGCGGTCATGTTCGACGCCAACTGGGTACTGGCGCTGATCGCCCTTTCGGTGACGCCGCTCATCGCCTTGGGCACCATGTTTTTCCGCCGCGCCGTGCGCGACAGCTACCGCCGGGTGCGCCTCGCGGTGGCCCGCATCAACACGTTCCTGCAGGAGCACATGAGCGGCATCGCCCTGGTCCAGGCCTTCAATCGCGAGGAGCGCGCCTTCGCGGAATTCCGCCAGATCAACCATCATCATCGCCGCGCTTGGACCGACGCCGTTTTTGCCTACGCCGTCTACTATCCCGCCGTCGAGATTCTCAGCACGTTCGCCATCGCCATGATTCTATGGTTCGGCGGCCTGCGCGTGCTGGGCCACGGGCTGACCATCGGCATCGTGGTGATGTTCATTCAATACTCGCAGCGGTTTTTCCGCCCTATTCAGGATCTGAGCGACAAGTACAACACTCTGCAGTCGGCCATGGCCGGATCGGAGCGCATTTTCAAACTGCTGGACACCCCCGTCACGCTGGCGAGCCCGGCGGCTCCGGTGGCGGCGCCGGCCGGCGTGGGCCGCATCGAGTTCGAGCATGTCTGGTTCGCCTACCAAGGCGAGAACTGGGTGCTCAAAGACGTCAGCTTTACGGTGGACGCGGGCGCTACCCTGGCGATCGTCGGCCATACGGGCGCCGGCAAAACGACCATCACCAGCCTGCTGCTGCGCTTTTACGACGTCCAGCGCGGCCGCATTCTGGTCAATGGCGTGGATATCCGCGACTGGGATCTGACCGCGCTGCGCCGCCGATTCGCCGTGGTGCTGCAGGATCCGTTTCTCACGAGCGGCACCATTGCCGCCAACGTACGCATGGGACAGCCGGCATTGTCCGACGCCGCGGTCGAGGATGCCCTGGCGCAGGTGGACCTGGCCGATTTTGTCCGCGCGCAGCCGCAGGGCCTCGAAACCGTGCTGCGCGAGCGCGGCGCTGGGCTCTCGACCGGCCAAAAGCAACTGCTCAGCTTTGCCCGCGCCCTGGCCCCCAACCCCCCGTTTCTGATCCTCGACGAGGCCACATCGAGCGTGGACACGGAGACCGAACTGAAGATCCGGCGCGCCTTGGAAACGATGGTCAGCGGCCGCACCAGCATCATCATTGCCCACCGCCTGTCCACCATTCAGCGTGCGGACCTGATTTTGGTGCTCCACAAGGGCGTGCTGCGCGAGCAGGGCACGCACCAGGAGTTGTTGCGCCAGCACGGCATCTACTGGCGACTCTACCGCCTGCAATACCGTGGCCAGGCGGCGGCGGTGCCCGTCACCGCCGCGCACTCCACCGTCGAATGACGCGGTGCGGCTCCACCGCCCGATTGTGGACGGGACCGTCCGCTAAAACGTGAACTTTGCCCCTAGTTGCACCGTTCGGGGTTGAAAAACGGAGGTCACGGCGCCGAAGCCGGTGGCGCCGACAAAGTTGGCCACGCCGTTGAACTCGGGTGCATTCCAGGCGTTGAAGCACTCGCCCCGCAGCTGCAGGTTGTAGTTTTCGTGGACGCGGAAGTTCTTCAGGAGGGCGATGTCCCAGTCGTCCAACCCTGGCCCGTAGACCACGCCATTGCCCGCGTTGCCGAAGTGCCCCACGGCCGGCGTGAAAACGCTGGTGTTAAACCATTGCTCCGCCGTCTGCGGCCCGTCGTTGGGCAGTCCGGTGACGTCCGGCCGCGGCACCACGGCACTGGGCAGGATGCCGATTCCTCCGGGATAGGTCCCAGCTGGACAGGCCACGCCCGCCGCCACGATCTGGTCACAGTTGAACGGATCGTTGAACTGATACACCGTCACGGGCAGGCCGCTTTCGATGGTGGTGATGCCGCTGACCTCCCAGCCGCCGAAGGCGGTCGAGACCCAGCCGTGACCGGCGCGCAGAAAGGGGAGTTGGTAAATATAGCTGAGCGCTAGCACCTGGCTGCGCTGGAAGTTGGCGGGCCCGTATTCCAGGCCGATGTCGTAGCTGTCGTAGGGTGCATTGGAGCGGTCGCTGGAGCTGTCGGTCAAATCCCGCGCCCAGGTATATACGACCCCCGCTGTCAGGCCCCGAGCCACATGGCGATTGTAGGAGAGCTGAAGGGAGTTGTAGTTGGAGTTGAAGTAATTGGCGATCGAGTCAATCGCGTCGTAGCCCTGGTAGGGCCGCATCGCCTGCTCCTCCGGGCACGTGGAGCTGCCACCGCCCACGCAGCCGGTGTCGGCTGCCAGCGCGCTCAGCGGGACCTGATTCATGTCGATAATGCCTAGCAGATGCGTGCCCTTCGAGCCCACGTAGGCGATCTGCAGCCGTGCATCGGTGCCCAGTTGCCGCTCGACCGAGAGGCTGTAATCCTGGACGTAAGCCGTCGGGAACGATGGGCTGCCGGTGGCGTGCAGGCTGACGGGGAAGGCGCCGGCCACGGGCACAGGGGCATCAAAGCTGGTGTTCACCGCGGAGGCGAAGTTCACGAACGGCGGATTGACGAACTCGTTCTGCTCCCAAATCCCGTTGAGAGAACGGTCAAAATAGACGCCGTAGCCGGCCCGCACCGCCATCTTGCCGCTGCCCGTCGGATCCCAGGCAAAGCCCAGCCGCGGTGCCACGTCCCCGCCATAATCCGGGTTGACCCGCTGCCCGTAGGGCGAGTTCACCCCGCCGATGATGATGCCGTTGGTGTAGCTGCCGGGTGTTACCCCCGTGGGGAACTGTCCCGCCGGCGTGATGGCGGGCGCCGCCGCGGGATTGAACAGGCCGAAATCGAAGTTGTCCAAGATTCCGGTGGAATCGGTCGGCGTGGGGAAATAGCTCCAGCGCAGGCCGAAGTCGAACGTGAGATTCCGCGACACGCGCCAATTATCTTGGGCGTACAGCTCCGCGTTCAGATAATGCAAGTCCGGAATGATGTCCCGGTTTGCCTGGTTGTACAGCGCCGCCGAGCCGAGCAGGAAGTTGGCGAAATCGGGCAGGTATGGCGTCGGCGCGCCTGCCGCGTTGGTGGGCGCACCGGTATCGCTGAAGGTAAAGTCGGCGTTGGTCGGATTGACGGCATTCTCCGTCTTGCGCATCCAGCTCAGCGTGAACCCGGCGCGGAGGGAGTGGTTGCCGTCAATCCAGGAGATGTTGTCCAGCACGTTCTTGTCAATGTTTCGCTCGAAGTACGGTGAGGTTGGGATAGCCACTCCGGTGATGCCGCTGATGCCGGAAAAGGCGATGCCGGGAATGCGGTGATAGGGATCGGTGTAGGGAAAGGCGCTGGTGTTTAAGCCGCTGAAGGCGGAGGCGTTGGCGAAGATGCCGGTTGGCGTGCTGTTGATCCCCCCCCAGCTATAGTTAAAGGCCGCCTCGTCCAGCAGTGTGGGGCTGAAGGTGAGCACGGCATGCGCCACCACGTTCCGTCCCGGCGCATTCGTGCTGGTGGAGCTCACCCCGGGCAATGGCTCGCTGGCGAACAACCCGCCCGGCTCGGTGGTCGGCACGCTATCGCCCATGTACCGCCCGAAGAGTTGGATGCGCTGTCCCACGTACTGGTCCAGGCGCACCAGATCCTGGCGGTAATTGTTGAGCGCCTCAGCCGCCGTGGTGTAGGGGAAGCAGGCCACGGTGGGCTCACCCAGCGAGTTCTTGCAGCTCGCGGGGCTGGGCGTGAAACGGTTGTACAGATTGTGCACATAGGCGTTGGCGTTGGTGGAAATGCAACTGGGGCTGATCACGTTCCCGGTGATGCAGCCGGCGGGCGCGTCGGCGGCGTCGAGGGTGACCGGCGTGCCGCTGCTGGTGTACAGGCCGGTGAAGTTGCCGGTCAGAATCTGCGGATTGGGCAGGGTCGCCAACTGCGTGTCCGGCGTGATCTGCCGCCGCCACTCCTCGGAGACGAAAAAGAAGGTATGGTTCTTGATCACCGGCCCGCCCAGGGTGAAGCCGAAGTCGTTGTAATGGAACGCCGGCCGCGGCACGTTGGCCGCATTCAGCAGGAAGCTGTTGGCTTGCAGCACGTTGTTGCGCAGGAACTCATAGGCGCTGCCGTGGAAGCGGTTGGTGCCGGAGCGGGTGACCACGTTGACCTGAGCCCCGCCGCTGCGCCCATACTCGGCGCTGTAGTTGCCCCGCTCGGTGGTGAACTGCGCGATGGCGTCCACGCTGGGCACGTTCAGCAGCGTGGCGTTGGAGCCGCTGTCGTTGATGTCGGCGCCATCGACGGACCAGTTATTGGCGCTGCTCCGGGCCCCGTCCACCGAAACCGCCGTGGTGTTTTCCAAGCCGAAGCCCACCACCGCTGGCAGGCTGGAACTGGCGCCCGGCTGCAGCGTCACCAATTGCTCGAAGTTGCGGTTGTTCAGTTCCAACTGGCGGACCTGGGTGCCGGTCACCGTGGCGGCCTGCGCCGGGGAGGTGGTCTGCACGGGGATGGTGCTGGTGGTGACGGTCACCGTCTGCGTTACCGCCCCCGGCTGCAGCGTGGTGTTCAATGCGCGGTGCTGGCCCACGTTCAGCACGACCTGCCGGACGGCTCGGGTTTGAAAACCGTGGGCCCGGACCGTTACCGTATAGGTTCCCTCGGGCAACAGCGGCGCCGAGTAGGCGCCTTGGGGATCGGTCTTCACCGTGCGCGTCGCGCCGGTGGCGTTGTTGCGCAGGACCACCGCCGCCCCAGGGATCACCGCGCCACTGGGATCGGTGACCGTGCCGCTAATCGTGCCATAAATGTTTTGCGCCGCCGCGGGCAGCGCCAAAGCCAGAGCTAGCGCCACCGCCGCTGCCATCCACTTCCACTCGCCGAACCGGTTCATGGGTTCCTCCCCTGGCTGGCCGGCTTACACCAGCCCCCCGCCGCTTTGGGCGGTTGCGGATCGGGATGGACCGGAGGAGGCCCTAGGTTGCGTCAGCCCCGGTGGCGTCGGTGGGCGGGGCCAGCAGCGATTTCCGCATGAGCAGGGCATCCTCGGGCGGGGAATGGTAATACCGCGGCCGCCGCCCGCAGACCACAAACCCTTGCTGGCCGTAGAACGCCTGCGCCGCCAGGTTCCCCAATCGTACTTCCAGCAGCGCGGTGTGGCAGTGGGCGGTGCGGGCCCGCGCGCAGGCGGCCTCGATGAGCTGGGTGCCCCAACCCTGCCGCCGCACTGTCTGGGCCACCGTGAGGGCCTGGATTTCCACTTCGCCGTGGATCATTTGCAGCGCGACATACCCTGCCAGTCCGGGGCCGGTCAGCGCCGCCGGCGTGGCCGCCGGCGCCACCAGGGCGAGCGCCTGGACGGGCTGATCGTCGGTTTGCGGCGGCGGGCTGTTCAGCAACTCGCGCCAGCGTTTCCAGGGCCAGGCCGAGGCGCCAAACGCATCCACGCTCAAGCGCACAATCTCCTGCCAATCGGCGCGCGTGGCCGGCCGGATGAGCGGCGTCACGGAGAGGTTCCCGTTGGCGGCGCTACTGGGCATGGCGGGCCGCCATCCCGGCCGCGGGGGCGAAGATTTCCGCGTCGGAGCGGCGCACATAGTTGGCGTCCAGGCGCAACGCCAACTCGGGCGTCCAAGCTGGTACGGCCGCCAGTTCCTCCCGTCCCAGCCGGCCCACGGCGGGCGCCAGCCGCGCCGGCACGATTACCACCGACGGGGTCAACCCGGCCGTCTGGAGGCGTGCCGCGCAGGCCGCGGCCAAGCCGGGATGCGGCGTGACCAAGCGTAACTGCGTGGGGGCCTCGAAGATGCGGCAAAACTCCTCCAGCGGTGCCAGCCGGTCTTCTCCTTGCGCGCCCAGCCGGAAATAGACCTCTCCCCGAGCCGCATCCAGCGCCGCCACGAAATCCGCGCGAGGGCTGTCTGCACCCGCCTTTTCCCGCCCCGCGGCTACCACCGCCGCCAGGGTGGAAATGGCGACCGCCGGCTTCCGCCAGACCTCGATCAAACCCTTCACCGCCGCCAGCCCGATGCGTACCCCGGTGAACGAGCCCGGCCCGTTGGCCACGGCAAACCCGTCCACCTGCTCCAGCGCGCTGGCCGCCTGGCTCGCCAGCCGCTCCATGGCCGGCAGCAGCTGCTGCGAATACTGGCCGACGATCAGGTCGCAGGCGGCGAGTACTTGATGGCCTTCGAGCCAGGCTAGGCTGCCATGGGCCGTGGTTGTCTCCAGGGCCAAAACACGCATGGCCCCAGTTTAGTCGGCCTGGCGCCTGGGCGAGCCGGCCGGCCCGGGAGAGGCGTGGCTGCCGGCCGGGGAGTACGGTGCGGGCTGCCAGCTGCGGGCTCGGCCCCAGGCCCCCCTCCCGCGTTTCCTGCGGCCGTGGGAACAAAACCTCGGCCGTCGGCGTCTGTTAGGATAGCGGGCCGATGCGAACGGAAGCGCCCGAACGGCGGTAGAGTGGTGGTAATGGACGCCCAAGAATCCACCTTTGAGTTCACCCTGCCCGCCGCCACCGCGCAGGGGGAGACCGAGCTCGCGGCCCAGTTACGGACGGGTTCGGTCGAGGCCTTCAATTACCTCATCGGCATTTACCATCAGCCACTCTATCGCCTGGTATTGCGGATGCTCGGCGACCCAGCCGACAGCGCCGACGCGGTGCAAGATATCTTTCTCAAAATCTTCCGCGCCGCCGCCCGGTTCGAGGGCAAAAGCAGCCTCAAAACCTGGATTTATCGCATCGCCGTACACGAGGCCAGCAATTACCGCCGCTGGTGGCGGCGCCACACCCGGCGGGAGAGGCCCTTGGATGCCGAGATGCCCGGCGGCGGAACCTGGGCCGACCAGTTGGCCGACCCCGCCGCGTCGCCGTTGGCGCAACTGATGCGCGCCGAGGGCGAGCAGCGCCTCGGGACGCTGGTCGCCGACCTGGCCGATCCCTTCCGCACCGCGGTGCTGCTGCGGGACCTCGAGGGTTTCGGCTATGAAGAGATGGCGGAGATCCTGGGCGTGCGCCTGGGTACCGTCAAGTCTCGCCTCACCCGCGGCCGCGAGCTGTTGCGCCGCCGCTTGCTGGCGGATCCCGAACTGTGCCGGGAGCTCGGCGTCGCCGTTCCCGCGCCGGTGTCTGCCCTCAATGCGCCACCGGCCCCGCCCGTTGCGGCATGCGTGGCGCGGGTCCGGCGGCCGCAAGAGACGCATCCATGACCTGCGGGATTGTGCGCCGTCAGCTCTCGGTGTTCTTGGATGGCGAGCTGCCGCTGGCCCGGCGCTGCGCCCTAATGCGGCATTTGCAGGCATGCCCGGATTGCGCCGCGCGGCTGGAGGCCTACCGGGTGCTCTCCGGCGCCGTCGGTCGGCTGGCTCCGGTCGCCCCGCCGCGGGATTTGGCGTTACGGTTGCGAGTGGCCAGTTCCCACTTCGCCCTCGGGAACGAGTTTCTTGGCTATTGGCGCCTGCGGCTGGGCGCGGCCATTGCCGCCTTGGCGGTGCCGGCCACCGCGGGCATCATGGGCGCCCTGTGCCTATTCGCCTTTATGTATGGCTCGGTCAGCCGCAGCCACTTGGCCAACGCCGCCGTGGCGGATGTGCCGTTGCCCTTGTCCGCGCCGGCAGGGGTGATCCGCCTCGCGGACGTGAACGTCAACGCACGCGTGCTGGTTCTCGCGGACATCGACGCGCAGGGCCAGGCCGACGGCTATCGCATCCTTGCCGGCCCGCGCACCCCCGCCGTCATTGCCCGTCTGAATGACGCTCTGCTGCTCACCCAGTTCCGTCCCGCGCAGGTCCTGGGCGAGCGGGTACCCGGCCGCCTGCTGATTCGCTACTCCACCGTGGATGTCCGCAGCCGCGATTGACCGCGGCTCCCGCACGCCCCGCCCTGCTGGCGGGCGGCCGCGGCGGCGCCACGCTGAGTGGAACAGGCCTAGCCGGCGATTCCCTTCCCCTCCACCACCGTGATGTAGCGGTCGAGCGGAAGCGCCGTGAACCGTTCCACCCGCCCGGACGGCTGCGGCCAATGCACCTCCAGCCAGTCCACCCGCTCCGCCGCGCCGATACCCAAAACCAGCCGCGGATCATGCGCCGAGAGGAAGCTGCTGCCAGCGGTTTTCAGCCGCCACTGCCGCTGGCCCGCAAAGCCCCAATGGACTCGCGCCCCAACCGCGTCACGGTTGCAGTCCCGGCCCACCAGCATTACCCCCAGCCAGTGATTGCGCCGCCCGGAGCCGCCGCATTGGTTGCGCAGCAGCAGCGGCGCCGCGCCGTTGTTGTTGACGAGCACATCCGGCCGGCCGTCGTTGTCATAGTCCCCCGTCGCCAGGCCTCGGCCGCCCCAGCGGCGCTGAAACGCCGGCCCCGCCTCCGCGCTCACGTCACTGAACCCGCCCCGCCTGTTGTTGCGAAACAACAGCGGTCGCTCGTGGTAATACACGTTCAGGTCATAACTGTGCACCATGTCATCGGGATGGCCGTCCGATTGGATGATGTCCAGAAAGCCGTCATTGTCATAGTCGAAAAACCGCATGCCCCAGCCACTGAGCAACTCGGTTGCCGAGCCGATCCCGGTGCGCCCGCTGACGTCGGTGAAGGTCAGGTCGTGATCGTTGCGATAAAGAGCGAACCGCTGGTGGTCGATGTTGTCCACGTACAGATCCATCCAGCCGTCGTTGTCGTAATCGCCCGAGTCGACGCCCATGCCTGAGCGCGGATTCCCTTCCTCGCTGTAGGCCACCCCGGCGCTGAAGCCGATCTCTTCGAAGCTCTTGCCGCCGTGATTCAGGAAGAGAAAGTTGGCGGCGGTGTCGTTGGAGATAAACAAGTCCATCCAGCCGTCGTTGTTGATGTCGGTCGCCACCACCCCGTGCGCCTTGCACAGGTGATCGCCGATGCCCAGCTGCTGGCCGGTCTCCGTGAAGGTGCCGTCGCCGTTGTTGCGGTACAGCTTGCTGGGCCGTCCGGCGAAGACCCGCGGAATGCAGTAATAGTGCTTGCCCAGTCGGTTGTCACCGCAAAACACCTTGTTGTTCTTGCTGTACTGGACGAAGCTGCAGACGAACAAATCCAGCTTGCCGTCGTTGTCGTAATCAAACCAGGCCGCCGAGGTGGACCAACTGGGGTCGGCGAGCCCGGCCCGGTCCGTCACATCGGTGAAGGTGCCGTCGCCGTTGTTGTGGTAGAGGATGTTGTGGCCGTACCCGGTCACGTAGAGGTCGGGATAGCCATCGGCGTCGTAATCTCCCACCGCCACCCCCATGCCGAAGGTGATGCCGCCCAGCAAACCGGCTTTGGCGGTGACATCGGTAAAGGTTCCGTCGCGGTTGTTCTTATAGAGCGCATTGTGCGGCGGAATGGCGGGATCAAAGAAATCGCAGCGGCCGGTGTTCACCAGGAAGACATCCATCCAGCCGTCATTGTCGTAGTCCACGAATGCGCAGCCGGAGCCCACCGTCTCCGGCAGGTAGCGCATCGGCGACATGGCATTGTCATGCACCCAATGGATGCCGCTCTGGGCGGCGGGCACGGTGGCGAAGATGGCCGCCTCCGGCGTGGCGGCGGGTAGCACCAGCCCGCGGGCCCAGGCGGCAGTGGGCAGCGCCAGCGCGGAAGCGCCGATTTGGCCTAGGAATTGGCGGCGGGAGAATGAGGACACGGCCGAAATGTGCTTGGATTATACCAAGCGCCGTCCTGGCTCCGGCCCGCCGAGCGGTCGGCGGCGCGCGGCACGGCCGGAGGCGGCTCCGCCGCCCGACTCTGGACGGCCCTGCCCCACCGGAGCCTGCGACCGGGCCTTGATGGGGTCCCCAGCATGCAGCGGCGCATGCTGGGGTGGGGCGGGATCCCAGGCATGCAGCGGCTGGGGTGGGACCAGCGGCAACGGGCGGCCGCTGGCGTTCAGGGCGTGTCCAAGTTGCCGCGCGTGGAGCGCACGCTCCGTCTCGCGGCCCAGGCTATGCTAAGCGTGGGACGCACCCATGGCCCTGGCCCCATCCCATCGCCGATCCAGGCAGGAGCGGCAGAAATCCATTTGGTACCTGCTGGGGGAATACAGCGGCCTGGCGGTGATGATGCCAGCCGCAGCCTTGATCGGCTACCTGATCGGTTTCGCTCTAGACGACTGGTTCCACACCGGAAAACTGTTCACGATCATCTTCGTTTTGTTTGGAATAGGGGCCGGATTTCTAGAGTTGATTCGCGTTTTGGCACGGACCAGCTCCGAATAACGCGGCATGCCTCCCGATCCGCAGCGCCCCGCGGAGCCCGCCCCGGGCGCCGACCTTGGCGCCAACGTCACCGCTGCCTCTGGGGAGGATCGGCGGATGGATCTCTGGGTCCTGGGCTGTTCGCTGGCCGGAATGGTCGGTGCCGGCGTGGGATTTGGCCCGGCTTGGGGTTTGGGCTTCGGGTTCGGCGCGGTCCTGGGCTGGCTCAACCTCCGCCTGGTGCGTTCGGGCGCGGACGCGCTCGGCCGCTCCGCCCGCGCCGGCGCTCCCCGCCACGGCCGGAGCGCCGGAATGCTGCGGTGGGCGCTCGGTTTGGTGGTGGGTGCTGGGGGGCTGTATGGTATATTTGTTCTGCACTTGGCGCCTTGGCGGGCGGTCGTGGCGGGTTTGTTCGCCGCCTTCGCCGGTGTGTTCTTGTTCGCAATTGCCGAGTTGCTGCGGCCGGCGCGGTTGCCGATACCGAACGCGAGACCTGCGCCGCTTACGGGCGCGGCGCCCGAGACTGAAATGACCGACCCGGAGCCCTAACCCCCGCCCGGCAGGCCCGCTCCATGCACGAACTCTGGTTCACTCGCGTTTTCAACGACGCCTTCGGTCCGGCCGCCGTGGCCTTGCGGCAGTGGCTGCACTTGCCCGCCGCCAATCCGCCGATTCCGGCGCACATTGCCATGGAGATTTTGGTGGCGGTGGTGTTGGCCATACTGGGCACCGCGGTGGGCCTGACCTTGTCGCTGGACTCGCCGCACTTCTGGCAGCACATCTTTGAGTGGCTTTGGAGCGGTCTGGGACAGCATGCCGCAGAGATCATCGGGCACGGCAGCGACCGCTTTCTCCGCTTCCTGTTCAGCCTCTCGATCTTTATCTTGCTGGGCAACCTGCTCGGCCTGATCCCCGGCTTTAAGTCTCCCACTGCCACGGATTCTGTGCCGCTGGGCCTGGCGATCGTCGTCTTTCTCTATTACCACGCCCACGGCGTCCGTAAGCATGGCGTGTTGCGGTACCTGAAGACATTTGCCGGACCGGTAATGGGCATGGGCTGCCTAAGCATTCCGCTGATCATCCTCATGTTCCCGGTGGAGGTCATCAGCCACTTTGCCCGCATGCTGTCGCTCACCGCGCGTCTCTACGCCAACATGTTGGCGGGAGATTTGGTCATCGTCACCATGACCGCCCTATTTCCCCTGGCGGGCGTGCTCTTCATGGGGCTGCACGCGTTCGAGGCCCTATTGCAGGCTTACATCTTTGTTCTGCTGGCCATCATTTACCTTTCTGGCGCCGTGGCCGAAGAACACTGATGGTCCGCCGCGCAAGTTTGCAGCACCCGTTTGGCGTGAGCCACCGGACCCCCAGGCCCGGAGCGGAACCACCTCCCAAGCGGTATTTCATTCAGGAGCCCATACCGCATGCCACGTAGATTCTGGCAATTTGCCACCGCGCTTGCCGCCTTAATGGCGGCCACGCCTTTGCTGGCCCAAGCCGCCCCCGCCGCCGCCGGCCATTACAGCCCCGCCACCTGGGCCGCCCCCTTGGCCGCCGTGATCGGCCTGGGCATCGCCGCCGGCCTCTGCGGCATTGGCCAGGGCCTCGCCGCCGCCGCCGCCGCCGAAGGCGCCGCGCGCAACCCCGGCGCCTGGAACTTCATCCGCTTCGCCCTGATCCTGGGCCTGGTGTTCACGGAGTCGCTGACGCTCTACGTCTTCGTCATCGTCTTCATTAAGACCTAGCGCCTCAACCCGGCGCATTCTAACTAGGGGCGGCGAAGCAGCCGCCCTTTTTTTGGCTACGTGGGGCAGGCGCCTGGTAAGCCCCGCTGGCTGGCAGCCGATCCCCTGAGTAGCCTCGCACCACGCGGTTGCCGAGGCGGCTGCCCACCGCACCGGAAGCCACCGCAGGGGAGGCGACACCGTCCACACGGAGAGCCGCGCCTAAAATAGAGCGATGGGTGATTCCGCAAACAACGTTTGGGACCTGGCCATCGTCGGCGGGGGCCCCACTGGGCTGGCCTGCGCCATCGAGGCGCAGAAAGCCGGGCTGCGGGCGGTGGTGCTGGAAAAGGGCTGCGTGGTCAACTCGATCTACAACTATCCGACGCAGATGGTTTTCTTCACCACGCCGGAGTTGTTGGAGATCGGCCAAGTCCCCATGACCACGGCCGGCGCCAAGCCGACCCGCATGGAGGCGCTGGAATACTACCGCAAGGTGGCGGCCCACTACCGGCTGAACCTCCACGCCTATGAGATCGTGGACGCGGTCGAAGCCGGCGCTCGCGGCGGCAGTCGGTTTCGCCTGCGCACCACCCGGCGTACCGGCGAAGGGGCCGAGCACTGGGCCGAAAACGTGGTCCTGGCCACGGGCTACTACGACCTTTATAACCATCTCAAGATTCCCGGGGAGGAGCGAGCGAACGTCCTCCACTACTACAAGGAGGCCCACCCCTACACGGGGCTAAAGGTTGCGGTGATTGGAGGGAAAAACTCCGCCGTGGACGCCGCGCTTGATCTTTATCGCCACGGCGCGCACGTCACGCTAATCCACCGCCATCCGGAACTGTCGCCCAGCATCAAATATTGGGTCCGTCCGGACATCGAGAACCGCCTGAAGGCCGGGCAGATCGCCGCCCGCATGGATCACGAGGTGCTCGAGATCTTTCCGTCGGCCGTCAAGATTCGCCGCCGCGGCGCCCAGGAAACGGAACTGCTGGAGGCGGACTTTGTCTTCGCCCTGGTCGGCTATCATCCCGACTACGAGTTTCTGCGGGCGGCCGGCGTGAACTTCGAACCGAAAACCGGCCGTCCGGTTTGTGATCCAGTGTGCTATGAGACCGAGACGCCGGGGCTGTATCTGGGTGGCGTGGTCATTGCCGGACCGAATACGGGCGAGATCTTCATCGAGAATGGCCGCTTCCACGGCCAGGTCATCGTGGCCGATATCCTGCAAAAGCGCGCCGCCGTCGCCCTGGCCGGCGCCCCCGCTTAGCCAAGGCGTGCGGCTCGACCATGCGCCTCGCCTATTTGGACGCCAGCTCGGGGATCTCCGGCGACATGCTGTTGGCGGCGGCCCTGGCCGCCGGGGCTGAGCTTGATCTCGTCAACCGCGCCCTGGCCCGCCTAGGCCTGCGCGGTGAGATCGAGGTTGAGGTGGTCGCCCGGAGCGGGGTGCAAGCCACCCGGCTCTGGTTGCGGCGGCCCGAGGGGGACCGCCGGCCGTTGGGCGCGGCAGAGGCGGCGGCGCAGCCGCGGAGTGAAGCGCATCACCCCCACCTTCCGGCCGCCGGTGGGCCATCGCCGACTCGCGGTAGAGCCGGCGCCCATACCCACCACGGCGAGAACGGTTCCGCCCACCGCACGCTGGGCGAGGTCTACCGCCTCCTGGATCACGCCGGCCTGGCGCCTACGGTTACCGCCCGCGCCCGGGCCGTCTTCCACGCACTGGCGCAGGCCGAGGCCCGGGTGCACGGCCACGCCGCGGGCCAGCCGCTGGAGTTGGTGCATTTTCACGAGGTGGGCCAGGATGACGCAATCATGGATGTGGTCGGAACGGCCACGGCTTTGGAGCAGTTGGGCGTCGAGCGCTTGCAGTGCTCCGCGCTCAACACTGGCTCCGGCTTTCTGACCTGTGAGCACGGCCGCTTCCCGGTCCCGGCCCCGGCGACGTTGGAGCTGCTGCGAGGCGTGCCGGTCTACTCCGACGGCACCGAAGCCGAATTGGTCACGCCCACCGGCGCTGCTCTGGTCCGAACCCTGGCCCAGGGCTTCGGGCCCATGCCGCCGTTGCGCCCGGAGGCGGTGGGCTATGGCGCGGGCAGCTACGAATTGCCGGAACGCCCCGATCTGCTGCGCTTGGTGATCGGCCGCGCGGCCGAACCCGGCGCCACGCCCTCGCTGGCGCCGGCCGCCGCCGCCGATCCCAATGAGATTGTCGTCCTCGAGGCCAACCTGGATGACTTGAACCCGCAGTTTTTCGGCTACCTGGTGGAACGCGCCCTGGCCTCGGGCGCGCTGGATATTTTTTCCTGCCCGGCGCAGATGAAGAAAAACCGTCCCGGCCTGCTCATCACCATCTTGGTTCGCCCCACCGACGCCGACCGCTTGACCGCGCTGCTGCTAGCCGAAACCACCACGCTGGGTGTTCGCGCCCACCCCGCGCGGCGGACCATTCTAGCGCGTGAGATTGTGCCGGTCGAGACCCGCTACGGCGTCATCCGCATCAAGACGGGCGGCGTAGCGCACGCCGCGCCGGAATATGAGGACTGCCGCGAGGCCGCCCTGCGTGCCGGGGTTCCCCTGCAGCAAGTGCACCAGGAGGCCCTACGCCTTTACTGGAACCAGCGGGGCGCGGGGTAAACGCCATCGCGGTGGGTCCCGGGCGAATTTTGTCCCGCGCCGCGGCGATGTGCGGAGGCCAACTAGCCCACGATCCGCCCCGCGCGCAAGCGGCTCGCCAGCGATGGACGCCGAGAGAGCCGCCGCTCCCCGGTTGCATGGCATGATGGACCATTGCCGCCGCAGCGGAACCGCGCCATGAGCCGCTTTTATCTGACTACGCCGCTCTATTACGTCAACGCCCGGCCCCACCTGGGCCACGCCTACTCCACGCTGGTGGCGGACACGGTGGTTCGCTTCCGCCGCCAGTTGGGCGAGGAGGCGGTGTTTCTCACCGGCACCGACGAGCACGGCCAGAAGATTCAGCGCGCCGCCGAGGCCGCCGGCATTTCGCCGCGTGCGTACGCCGACGCCATCTCCGCCGAGTTTCGCGCCGCCTGGGACCGGCTGGGGCTGAATTACTCGTATTTCATTCGCACTACCGAGCCGCGCCATGAGGCCGCGGTGGGCGAGATCTTTCGGCGCCTGCAAGCCGGCGGACACATTTACAAGGGTCAATACAGCGGCCAATATTGCGTCCACGATGAGCTATTCCTGAACGACGCCGCGCCGGGGGCGCCCTGCCCGGAGTGCGGTCGCCCCACGGAGACGGTCACGGAGGAGAACTACTTCTTCCGCCTTTCGGCATTTCAGCAGCGCCTGCTCCAGCTCTACCGCGACCGGCCGGAGTTCATCCGCCCCGAAAGCCGCCGCAACGAGGTCAAAGCCTTTGTCGAGGGCGGCCTGCGCGACCTCTCCATCAGCCGCACGGCGATTCATTGGGGTGTGCCGGTCCCAGGGGATGAGCGCCATGTGCTCTACGTTTGGTTCGACGCGCTGATCGGCTATCTCAGCGGCATCGGCTTCGGCTCTGCCCAGCCCGCCGATCAGGAGCGCTTCGCCCAGCTTTGGCCCGGCTGGCACCTGGTGGGCAAGGAAATCGTACGTTTCCATGCCGTCTACTGGCCGGCCTTCCTCATGGCCGCCGGCCTGCCGCTGCCACATGGCATCGTGGCCCATGGCTGGCTGCTGTTCGAAGAAGAAAAGATGTCCAAGTCGCGCGGCAACGTGGTCAGCGCCGAAGCCGCCCGCCAAGTGCTCGGCGCCGACGCCCTGCGGTATTTTTTGCTACGCGAGGTCAGCTTCGGCCACGACGGCGCCTTCAGCTATGACGCATTGGTCGGCCGTTACAACAGCGATCTGGCCAACGATTGGGGCAATCTGGCCAGCCGCACGTTGAACATGGTCGTGCGCTATTTTCACGGCCGCATTCCCTATCCTTCGGCCGCCACCGCCTGGACGGGCGCCGATCAGGAAATCATGCGCGTGGCCCGCGCCGCCAAGGAGACGCTCATCCAATCGTTCTCGGAATATCAGTTTTCCCGGGGTCTGGAGGCCGTGTGGCAGTTGATTGGCGGGGTGAACCGCTACCTGGTGGAGTGCGAGCCTTGGGCGTTGGCGGAAAAGCCCGACGCGGAGAGCCGCAGCCGGTTGGCGACGGTGCTGCATTTTGCCGCTGAGAGCTTGCGCTTCAGCGCCGTTCTGCTGGCCTCTGCGCTACCGGAGACCACGCAGCGGTTGTGGCGGCAGCTCGGCCTGCCCGGCGGGCCGAGCTTGCCGTTGCACGGCCTGACGTGGGGCCAAATGCCGGTGGATCAGGCGGTAGCCAGCAATCTGGGAGCACTGTTTCCCCGCTTGGAGAAAGCCGCCGCCGTGGACCTGCTGCGGCAAAAGGACGCCGCCGAAGCCGCCGAGACGATCGCGGCTCCGGCGCCGGCTTCGCCGGCTTCGGCCGCCCCGCCCCCGGCCCCGACCACCTCCGCCCCGCCGGCCAATGAAGGCGTGGCCCGCATCGGAATTGAGGACTTCGCCAAGGTGGACATGCGCGTGGGCGAGGTCAAGACGGCGGAGAAGGTGCAGGGCGCGGACCGCCTGCTGCGCCTGACCGTGGACATCGGCAGCGAAGTACGGCAGATTGTCGCCGGCATTGCGACCGCCTACGCGCCGGAGGCACTGATTGGCCGCAAGGTGATCATCGTGGCCAATCTCCAGCCGCGCAAGCTGCGTGGGCTTGAATCGAACGGCATGGTGGTCGCCGCCGCCATGGGCGAGCAGGGCGCGCCGGTATTGGTTTCGGTGCCGGCGGAGACGCCCAACGGCGCCCGCCTGCGCTAGCCACGGCGGCGCCTGGGCCTGCCGGCTTCCTGGCGGTCTCTGTCCTCCGCCCTGTCCGTATGATTGATTCCCACTGCCATCTGGATATGGACGATTTCGCCGCCGACCGGGGCGCGGTGCTGGCGCGCGCGCTGGCGGCGGGGGTCAGCGAGGTGGTGGCGATCGGCGGCGGCGCGGCGCCGGGCACGCTGGGGTGCGGCCTAGCCATCGCGTACGCCGCTCCCGTCGCCGGCCCTAAAATCTGGGCCACGGTGGGCATTCACCCCCATGAGGCGAAGGACGCCGGGGAGGGTGCGCTGGCCGAATTGCGCGCCCTGGCGCACGATCCCCTGATCATCGCCATCGGCGAGATCGGCCTCGACTACCACTACGATCACTCCCCCCGCCAGCGGCAACGCGACTTATTCGCCCAGCAGTTGTCCCTGGCCGCGGAGTTGGGCCTTCCGGTCTCCATCCACTGCCGCGACGCCTGGGAGGACGGCCTGGCGCTGATCGCCGCCGCCCCGCCGCCCGCCAGCGGCGTGCTGCACTGCTTTACGGGCGGCGTTGCGGAGGCGCGCCGGGTTCTGGACCTGGGATTTTATCTCTCGTTTTCCGGCCTGCTCACGTTCCCCCGCTCGCAGGACATTCGCGACGCCGCCGCGTTTGCCGCCGCCGACCGCATCCTGGTCGAAACCGACGCCCCGTTCCTGGCGCCGGTGCCGCACCGCGGCCGCCGCAACGAACCGGCCCACGTTACCATCACCGCCGCTCGGTTGGCGGAACTGCGTGGCTGGACGTTGGCAGCGACCGCCGAGCACACCACCGCCAACTTTCGCCGCCTGTTCCGGCGTGGCGCCTGATGCGGCCTCGGGGCTAGCGCCGTCGCGTACCGCTGGTGCGGGCGGGGCGACCAGCGTAGCCTGACCTTGTTCTCCCACCCCGAGGCGCGGCGCTTGTTGGGCACCGCTCGGGGCGCCCGCGGTGGGGCAAGGCGCCTGCCCCACTGCGAGCGGGTGCTTCCTGCTATCCTCGCCGCATGGGGCCTCCCGGCGAGTATCATCGTCTGCTCAGCCGTCATTTTGGCCCGCAGCATTGGTGGCCGGCGCGCAGCCGCTGGGAAATCATGGTGGGCGCGGTGCTGACGCAGAACACCGCCTGGCGCAACGTGGAGTTGGCGATCGCGGAACTGCGGCGCCGGAATTGGTTGACGCCGCCGGCCATCCTGGCGGTCCGCCCGCAGGAGCTAGGCGCGGCCATTCGCAGCGCCGGCTTTTATCGCCAGAAGGCCCGCTGTCTGCAAGCTCTTGCCGCCTGGGTTGAGCGGCGTCACGGCGGCCGCCTGTCCCGCCTATTTCGCCAGCCCATGGCGGTGCTGCGGGCGGAGCTGCTGGCATTGCCCGGCATCGGCCCGGAAACCGCGGACAGCATTTTGCTCTACGCCGGCGGCCACGCCAGCTTTGTCGTGGACGCATACACGCTCCGCTTGCTGGACCGCCACGGAGAGCCGATCGCCGCAGGGCCGGGAGACCGCTACGAGCGCGTGAGCGCTTGGTTTGCCGCGGGCTTGGGATATGAGGTGGCGCGCTTGCAGGAAATGCATGCCCTGATCGTCGCGGCCGGCAAGGCATATTGTCGGAAAACAACTCCGCGCTGCGGCGCCTGCCCGCTGGGGCCCATGCTGCCGGAGGCGGGGGCGGCCGCGCTCTGCGCAGGCCCGGCAATGGCGCCAGCGAGGTAGGCGATGGCGGCGGCTTGGCGACCTTGGGGTTCAGCGCGGTCCCGGCGGATCATCGGCTTTGGCGCCTTGTTCACCGCTTTGGGCGTGGCCTTGTTCTATCCCCAGTCGCTGGGCATCGGCTGGGCGCGCGTGGATGTGGCCAGCACGTGGCTGCTGTTCCTGCTCTCCACCCTCTGCTTTTTAGGCATCGTTACCCTCGGCTTCGTGCTCCTGCGGCAGTTGCTCAAGCTCTACGCGGAGCGGCGCGCCAATGTCCTGGGGGCGAAGTTCAAGACCAAGCTGGTGGCCGGCGCGCTGGGGCTGAGCCTGATCCCGGTGGTCTGCATGTTTGCCTTCACCTATGGCCTGGTGAATCAAACCCTCAACCAATGGTTTAGCCTTCCGGTGGAAACCGTGCGCCAGGACACGGGGCGTATGAGCCAGTTGCTACGGAGTGAAATGCAGGTGCGCGCTGCCTCCGCCGCCCGCACGCTGGCGGCGGACCCCGATCTGCGGGCCGCCTGGCGGCGTGGCGGGCGGCACCTGCGGGGCTGGCTCTCGGCGGCCTCCGGCCGGGATGGGTTCGCCGCCGCCGTGGACGCCCGCGGCCAACTGGTGGCCGCGGTGGGCCTGCCGCCAAGCCTGCGGCGCTGGCCGCCGACGGCGCGCGGCCAGCCAGTGCATCTCGCCGGCTCGGCCTATTGGACGGCGGCGGCGCCCACGCCCGAGGGGGCGATCGTGGTGGGCCGCCGCTTGCCGGCGGCCCTGGCGGCGCGGTTGAAAAAGTTGGCCGCCGATGATCACACCTATGCCCAACTGGGGCGCCAGCGCCGCGCCCTCCGCGGCCTGTACACCGAGTACTTGCTGCTGCTCACGCTGGCCATT
>JBOGKW010000040.1:0-21475 GCA_050746205.1 Terriglobales bacterium
GATCAGGCGGCGGACGTGGCGCCGCTCGCCGTGCGGTCGAAGCGCTTCCGGGCGCTGCGCACCGAACCGCTGATTTTTTCCCCCGCCGATCCCCGGGCCCTGTACTTTGCCGGCAACACGCTGTGGGTGACGCGGGATCTGGGACAGAGCTGGAAACAAATCAGCCCGGATTTGAGCCGGAAAGCCTGGACCGACCCGGCGGCGGTGGGCATGTATCGCGGCACAGCGATGGCCAAGCCGACGCGGCGCGGGGTGATCTACGCCGTCTCGCCGTCGCCGCTGGAGGCGAACCTAATCTGGGCGGGCACTGACGATGGGCTGGTCTGGATCACGCGCGATGGCGGGGCGCACTGGACGAACGTGACGCCGCCCGGGCTGACGCCCTGGGACAAGGTTTCCTCGATTGACGCCGGGCACTTCGCCCCCGGCACCACCTATATCGCCATCAATACGCTGCGGCTGGATCAGATGACGCCGCGGCTGTATCGCACCGAGAATTATGGCCGCAGTTGGATGGATATCAGCAACGGCCTGCCGGACAATGCCGCCACCGACGTGCTGCGGCAGGATACCGAGGACAAGAATTTGCTGTTCGCCGGGACGGAACGTCAGGTTTGGGTTTCGTTCAACGACGGCGATCAGTGGCATTCACTGCGGATGAACATGCCGGCGACCTCGATCCGGGATCTGGAGATCAAGGGCGACGACCTGATCGCCGGCACCCACGGGCGCGGCTTCTGGATTCTGGACGACATTACGCCGCTGCGGCAGCTGGGGAAAGCCGCCGCCGCGGGCGAGGCGTACCTCTATCGGCCGGAGACCACCTACCGCGTGCGGTGGGACACCAATACGGACACGCCGCTGCGGCCCGCCACCCCGGCGGGACAGAACCCGCCGGACGGGGCCATTCTGGACTACTACTTGGCCCAGTCAGCAAGCGGAACCGTGACGCTGGCGGTCTATAGCGCCGGCGGCGCCTTGGTCCAGCGCTACTCCAGCGCCAATCCGTCGCCGCCCATTAACCCTGCGGAGCTGGGGGTGCCGGCGCACTGGCAGCGGCCGCCGCAGCCGCTGCGGGCGACGGCGGGGGAGCACCGGTTTATTTGGAACCTGCATTACGCACCCGCGCCGGGCACGCCCCGCCATTTGCCAATGCAGGCGGTGGTCCATAACACGCCGTTCCCGGCCGGCGCGCCCTGGGTGCTGCCCGGCAGCTACACGGTCCGGTTGACAGTGAATGGTCAGACCTATTCCCAGCCGTTGCGGGTGGTGATGGATCCCCGGGTGAAGACGCCGCCGGCGGGGCTGCGGCAGCAGTTCGAGCTGTCCATGCGGATGTACCGCGGCATCGGGCGGCTGTCGGCGGCGCTGCGGCAGGCGCGGGCGCAGCAGGCGGGAATTGCGGCGCTCCGGAAGCGGGCCAGCGGGACCGCAGCGGCGGCGCTGGCGGCGGCCAGCCGGCAATTGGACGCGGTAGCGGGGCGGGCCGGTGGGGGCTTTTTCGCCTTCTTCGGCGCCCCCAGCGGCGGCGCGCCCACGTTGGCCAGCCTGCGGGGCACATACTTTGGCCTCATGCGCACCCTGCAAGCGGCGGACGTCACGCCGACGGCGCAGGCGACGGCGGCAGTGGCGGCGCAGGGCGCCGAACTGCAGCCGCTGTTGGCCCGGTGGCGGGCGTTCGAGCGCTCATTGCCCGCCCTGAACCAAACGCTGCAACAAGCGGGCTTGCCGCCGGTAGCGGCGGCGGCGAGACGATAGCGCCAGCCGCCAGTGCGACCGCCTGTCCGGCGGCCGCGTCGAGCGGGCTAGCCCGCTCCGGCGGTGAGCGGTGGGTGGCTGAAACGCCGCCGAGCGGCTCAGCCGCCCTGTTCTGGACGCTCCCGCTGGTCGCTGCGACTGGGCTTCGACGGCCGGCAACCGACGCCCGCTGGCACTCTGGGCATCTCCAAGTTGCTGCGACTGGCAAAAAGCCAATCCCGCGGGGCGCGGTGGGACGATAATGACAGTGCGCGAGCAAGGAGACGGGAATGGGCAACGGACGGCGTAAGGGACGGACGGCGGCGGTGGTGGTGGCGGTGACGGCGGCGGCGGCGCTATGGATGGCGGCGAAGCCGGCGCGGAAGCCCGCGCCGGCGCGGCCACAGGCCATGGCGGCTGCCAAGACCCAGGCCCAAGGGAAGACCGCGGGCGAGGTGTTTTCCAATCTGAAGGTCCTAAACAATATCCCGGCCAGCCAACTGTTCCCGACGATGCATTACTTCACCCAGGCGCTAGGGGTGAAGTGCGAGTTCTGCCATGTGCCCGGCGACTTCGCCTCCGACGCCAAGCCGCATAAGCGGCGGGCGCGGCAGATGATCCGCATGGTGGAGGGCATTGACCACGACAACTTCGGCGGCTTCCCAGCGGTTTCGTGCTACACCTGCCACCGCGGCTCCTCCCACCCGGAGAGCGTGCCGCCGCTGCCCGGCACGGCAGCCTCCGCCGCGCCGCTGCCCAAGGGGCAAACCGGCGCGACCATTTACCAGCGCTATCTCGCCGCCATCGGCGGTCAAACGGCGGTGGCCCAGTTGCATAGCATCGTTGAGGACGGCACGGTGACGGGCATGAATGGGCAATCCGTGTCGGCCCGGGTGACCTGGCGTCCGCTCGCAACGCAACCTTTCACCATTGGCCTCAGTTTCTCGCAGTTCAAAGGCCAGCCGGGGCCTGGGCGCTGGGTTCGCGAGTTAGGAAGCCAAATCCGGGCGCAGCATGCGCAGCTGGTTCCGGCGCTGAATCTCACGCAGCGGTTCCGCCGCCTGCGCGCCGCGGGCACGGCCACCATTGACGGCCAGCTCGCCTATGTCGTGGTCGCCGCGGGCAAGGGCGGCTTCGAGCAGTTGTATTTTGATGCGCAGAGCGGGCTCGTAAAACGGGTGGAGACCTACCAGCGGCTGGCGGTGGGCATGGTGCCGCAAGCGGTGGACTACAGCGATTACCTCGAGACGAATGGCGTGAAGACGCCGCGGACGGTGCGCATCACGGCGCCCCGGCAGCGCGCGACCTTCCATTTCACCCACGTGCACACCAGCTAGCCGCGGCGCTGGCGATACCGGCCCGGTTCCACCCGCGCCGCCATCCCGCGGCGCCAGGCTGCGCGGCCAGGGCGGCGGCTTCTAACTCTAGCCCAAGGGACGCCGCTATGCGCGCGGCTCAGCCGCGTAATTCCGGACGGCCCCGGCGGCCCACGCTAAAATAAGAACGTGGATCCGTCACCTTCGGGCTTTGCGCGCGCCGGGCGGGCCGCGGCCTGGCTGCTGAGCCGCCGCGCGCGCGCGGGCGGCGGGGGTGTCGTCGCCGGCGCGGCTGCGGCAGCGGTCCAGGGCTTCGCTCGCCACGTCGGCGCACTGGTGCGGCGGCTAATGTTGCAGCTGATCGGCGTGGCCTTTGCCTTCTTCGCACTGGGATTTGGCTATCACGGCATCGAAACCTGGAGGCAGTTTGAGCGCCATGCGCCGGTGGCGGGCAATGGCGACACGGTCGTGGTGGCGGAGCTGGGCATCGCGCTGATATTTGCCTATTTCGCCGTCAGTTCGTTTCTGCGGGCCGGACAAGCGCGGGCGGCCCGGCACCGCTAGCAGAACGCCCAGGGCATGGCGGACTTTCCGGAAAACAATCCCGACGGCGTTTTCCGTCCCACCGACCTGGCCGGCCGCGAGCCGGCCACCACGCTCGGCGAGCCGGGGCAGTATCCCTTTACCCGCGGCGTCCATGCCACCATGTACCGCGGCCGGGCCTGGACCATGCGCCAGTACGCCGGCTACGCAGGCGCGGTGGAGTCCAACCGGCGATACCACTATCTGTTGGCGCAAGGCGCGACCGGACTGTCGGTGGCGTTTGATCTGCCCACCCAGATCGGGCTGGACAGCGACGACGCCCTAGCCCGCGGCGAAGTGGGCCGCGTGGGCGTTGCCATCGCCACGATGGGGGACATGGAGGAGTTGACCGCCGGACTCCCGCTGGAGCGAATCTCGGTCTCCATGACCATCAACGCCACGGCCGCCATTCTGCTGGCGATGTACGTGGCGGCAGCCAAGCGCCGGGGCCTGGACCCGCGGCGGCTGAGCGGCACGGTGCAGAACGACATCTTGAAGGAGTACATCGCCCGCGGAACCTATATTTATCCGTTGGCGCCGGCGATGCGGCTGGTGACCGACGTCTTCGAATACGCCGCCCGCGAGTTGCCCGCCTGGAATACCATTTCCATTTCCGGCTACCACATGCGCGAGGCGGGCTGCACCGCCGCGCAGGAACTGGCCTTCACGCTGGCCAACGGTGTGACCTACGTGCGCGCCGCCGTGGAGCGAGGCCTGGCGGTCGATGAGTTCGCGCCGCGGCTGTCGTTTTTCTTCAACGCGCATAACGGGCTGATCACAGAAGTGGCGAAGTTCCGCGCCGCGCGGCGCATGTGGGCACGCCGCATGCGGGAGGATTTCGGGGCCCACAACCCACGCTCCTGGGCGTTGCGCTTCCATGCCCAGACCGGCGGCTCGACGCTCACCGCCCAGCAGCCGCAGGTCAACCTGATGCGCACCGCCTACCAGGCCTTGGCGGCGGTGCTGGGTGGAGCGCAGTCGCTGCACGCCAATTCCTTCGACGAGGCGCTGGGCCTGCCCACTGAGGAAGCGGCGCTGCTGGCGGTGCGCACGCAGCAGGTGCTGGCGCAGGAGACGGGCGTGGCGGAGATTGTGGACGCGCTGGGGGGCAGCTACGCAGTCGAGGCCATCACCGACCGGCTGGAACGGGAGGCCGAGGCGTACTTGGACCGCATCCGCGATTTGGGCGGCATGACGAGGGCCATCGAAAGCGGCTACGTGCAGCGGGAGATCCAAAACGCCGCCTACGCCTATCAGCGGAGCGTCGAGAGCGGCGAGCAGGTCGTGGTGGGGGTGAACCGCTTTCAGGAGGGGCCGGAGTCGGCGCCCGACAAGGTTCCCGTTCTGCGCATTGACCCCGCGGCGGAGCGGTGGCAGGTCGCTCAGTTGGAGTCCTGGCGTCGGGCGCGGGATCCCGGGCGATGGGCCGCGGCGCTGGACCGCCTGCGAGCGGCGGCGCAAGGCCGGGAGAACCTGTTGCCGCCGATCTTGGCGGCGGTCGAGGCCGGCGCCACCACCGGAGAAATCGCCGGCCGGCTGCGGCAGACCTTTGGCGAGTATCACGAGGCGGTGACGGTATAAATACGGCGGCGGAGTCCGGGCTGTGGCTCGATGGGGTAACGGCGCGGGCGGGAGACTTCTCCCTCGGCCCCATCACTCTGCGCGCCGAACCCGGCCAGCGGGTCTGGATCGTGGGGCCCACCGGCAGCGGCAAGAGTCTGCTGTTAGCCCTCATTGCCGGCGTGGCGTCGCAGCTGGCCGGACGGCTCGCCTGGGACGGCGCCGACCTGAGTGCGCTGCCGCCGGAGGCGCGCGGGTGCGGATGGGCGCCGCAGGACGCTCTTTTGCTGCCCCATCTGGATGGCCGCGGCAATGTTGCCTTCGGCGCCCCGCCGCATGAGCCGATGAGCGGGCCTGCCTGGGACGCGCTGGTGGCGGGGCTGGAGATCGGGCCCCTGCTGCCCCGCGCGCCGCTGGACCTGAGCGGCGGGGAACGGCAACGGCTGGCGCTGGCGCGGGCCCTATGGCGGCGCCCCCGATTGCTGCTGCTCGATGAGCCGCTCTCCGCCCTAGGACCGGAATGGCGAGGACGGCTGGATGGATTGTTAGCGGCCGAGCGCCGGCGCGGCGTGGTGGTGGTGGAGGCAGCGCATCAAGCCGAGGCTTCGCCCGACCCGGTGCTGCGGCTGGCGGCGGGGCGGATGGCCTAGGCGGCGCCGCCACCGTTCCCTGGGCGTCTGGCGCCGCAACGACCGGAAACGACGATGCCGGCCCTCAGGGCATCTGCAAGCGGTCACGGCTGGCGCGGCGGCGTTCCGGCTGCGGCTCGCCGCTCGCCGCTCGAGGCCGAGGGCCTCCGCCGCGACGGCGCTCACTGCGCCGCATGGTACGCACCAATTGATAGATCGAGTAGGCGCTGCCCAGGATGGCGATGGCCACAATGAAGTCAATCAGGTAGCGGAACGTAGGAGTTTTCAGCCAGGCGACGATCCCGCGGCCGAAGATCACCGCCAGCACCGCTTCCACAAAGAAGCGCACTGCCCGCATGGCCGCCAGCGCCCATAAGAAACGGTCGCGCGGCACGTCCAGGGCGCCCGCCGCGATCACCCAGATGGTGAATGGGAACGGGGGCGGCATCAATCCCGGCAGCGCCAAAAGCCAGGGGCCGTGGCCGGAGACCTTGTGGTGAATCTGCTGAAATTTGCGCTCCGAGACGTGCGCCTGGATGAAGCTCTCGCCGCCCTTGCGGCCCACCCAATACATCACGTATGCGCCGACGACGGAGCCGATGGCGGCCGCGAGCGCGTACAACGCGGCGCTTTCATGGTGCAAGGACGAAAGCACAATTACGGAGAGATCTATCGCCAACGGGAGCGTCAAAAACGTGGAGTCGCAGATGCTCAGCACCAAGACCCCGAGCGCACCGTAGTGGATGAAGAAGTAAAAAACGGCGCTGAACCAATCTCCCCGGGGCAATGGGGGTACCGCCATGGCGAATTGAGATGCTCCGCCCCGAACCGGCGGCTCAGCCGCCCTGTTCTGGACGCTCCCGCTGGTCGCTGCGACTGGGCTTCGACGGGGTCCCCACCATGCAGCGGCGCATGCCGGGGTGGGACGGCCGGCAACGGACGCCCGCGGGCGCTCAGGGCATCTCCAGGTTGCCGCGATAGGACGGCCGGTGAGCGGCAAAGGGTGAAAAAGGGCGCGGTGACACTGCAATTTTGCCGCGCCGCGCCGTGCCGCTCCTACACTTAAATCTGCGCGCATGGACAGCCCTGAAGAACGCGCCTATCGCTCCGCGTTTCGCCGCGTCGAGGCCTTGCAAATCGAGTTGGCGCGGCACGTCTACTCGGTGCAGCGGCGGCGGGACGCGGAACGCAAGCTGGACGACGCCATGGCGGTGCTGGACGCGGCGCGGCGCACTTTGCTCGCATTGCGCGGCCGGCAAAAGCTGGAGCGGCGAAAGGCGGCATAGGGCGCGCGGGCGGGCCGCTGCGGGCTGGCAGCACGCCCATCCTGGCGCGCTACACTGAACCGGCATGGACGCATCGGGCCGGAGCATGCCCATGGGGCTGACCGTCGCGGCGCTGATCGTGGCGCTGGCAGGATGGTTGCTGCCTTGCCTGCGGTTCAGCACGCCGGTCACCCCGCCGGAGCACTGGCTCACCTGGCAGGTGGCGGTGCGGGCAACTGGGTTGCGGCTGTCCGGGCAACCGACGCCCAACCAACGGCTAGCGCAGTGGGCCGGCCTGGAGCGGGAATGGCAGGCGCTGGCCGCCAGCGCGCCGGGCCGCCACGCGGTGGCGCCGGGCCGGGGATGGAAATGGGAGATGGCTCGCGGCATTGCCTGGGCCATCGCCGCCGCCGCCTGGCTGGCGGTGCTGACCGCCGTGGCGCTGGCGCTGCGGCGGGAGCGCCTGGCCGCCACCCTGCCGATCGCGGGCGTGGCCGCCGCCGGCTATGCCGCGGTGGCGGGCTACGCGGCGACTCTGTTGGCCCGCGCCGAGCTGCGGCACGCACTGTTCGCCATGCGGCGCCGACTGCCTTTCACCGCGCTGCTGCCCCTGCGCCTGCGCCCGCTGGAGTTGGCCACGGGACCTGGCGTATGGGTCATGCTGGCGGCATTTGTGGCGCTGCTATTGGTGGCCACACCGGAGCAGGCTCGCCGGGGCGGGCAGGCCGTCCCGCCGGCCACTTCGGGCCGGCGCCCGCTTCGCGAGCGCGTGAGGCTGGCCTTCGACGGCCGGCGGCGGATGCCTGCGGACGAGCCGGAGCCTTCCAAATTGCCGCGACCAGACGCGGAGGCGGGAGCATGAGGGTTCTGGTCACCGGCGGCGCCGGCTACATCGGTGGAGTGATGGTGGAAGCGCTGCTGGAGCGCGGCCACGAGGTGGTGGTTTTGGATAACCTCTCGCACGGCTACCGCGACAACGTTCCGGCCGAGGCCCGCCTCATCGCCAGCGACCTGGCGGATCCCGCGGCGCTGGCCGCAGCGTTCGCCGCGCCGGTGGACGGAGTGATCCACATGGCGGCGTATATCGAGGTCGGCGAGTCCATGCTCCAGCCGCGGAAATACCTGGACAACAACTTGGCCCGCCCCTGGGCCTTGTTGGAGGCGATGGAGCAGGCCGGGACCCGCCGCTTCGTGCTCAGTTCCACCGCCGCCGTTTACGGCCAGCCGGAGCGCACGCCCATTCCGGAGGCGGCGCCGACCCGGCCGGTCAATCCATATGGGCTGGGCAAGCTGATGCTGGAACAGACGCTCCATTGGCACGCCACCCACCGCGGGCTGCGCTACGCCGCGCTCCGTTATTTCAATGCCGCCGGGGCGACGACCCAGCATGGTGAGCGCCACCAGCCGGAAAGCCATTTGATCCCGCTGGTGCTGGAGGCGGCGGCGGGCGAGCGAGACGCGGTCCGCCTGTTTGGCGACGACTACGACACGCCGGATGGCACCTGCGTGCGGGATTACATTCACGTCCGCGACCTGGCCGAGGCCCACCTGATCGCTCTCGCCGGGCTGGACGCCGCGGCCCCGCCCGCGGATTTGGCCGCTGCCGCCTTCAACTTGGGCAATGGCGAGGGATTCTCGGTGCGCCAGGTGATCGCCGCGGCGGAGCGCGTCTGCGGACGCAAAATCCCGGTGCGCCTGGCGCCACGGCGCCCCGGCGACCCCGCGCGCCTGGTGGCGGCGGCGGACAAGATGCGCGCGGCGGGCTGGCGGCCGCGGCAGGCGGAGCTGGAGACCATCGTTGCCTCGGCCTGGCACTGGAAAATGGCCCGCCGCGGCATCTGAGTTGAGCCACCGTTCGCTGTTGCCCGCCGTGCTGCAGGCTTTTGCTGCCCCTCCGGATCCGTGGGGCGTAGACTGCATTCATGGACGCCAAGTACTTGATAGTGGGTGGCGGATTGGCGGGCGCGGCCGCGGTGGAGGGCATCCGTGAGCTGGATGCGAGCGGAACTGCCGCCCTGGTCGGCGCGGAGCCGGACCTGCCCTACGACCGGCCGCCGTTATCGAAGAAGCTGTGGACGGCCGGAGAGACCGAAGAGCAGGTAACGCTCCATCCTGGTGAGTTTTACCGCCAGCGGGGCGTGGAGCTTCGGCTCGGCCGCACCATCGTGAGCCTGGACGGCCGCCAGCGCACGGCGCGGGACGATCAGGGAAGCGAGTACCGCTTCGAGCGGCTGCTGTTGGCCCTCGGCGGCACGCCGAAGCGGCTGGCGATACCCGGCGGCGATCTGCCCGGCATCTTTTATTACCGCACCTTGGCCGACTACCGCCGTGCTCGCGCGCTGGCCACGGCAGGCACAACCGCGGTGGTCATCGGCGGCGGCTTCATCGGCTCGGAGATGGCGGCCGCGTTAGCCATGAACGGGCTGCGGGTCACGATGGTGTTCCCGGAGCCCTACTTGGTCCAGCGAGTCTTCCCCGCCGGGCTCGGCCAGGCGCTCAACGCCGCCTACCAGGCCAAGGGTGTCCGGCTGCTGAGCGGCGATGTGCCGGCCGCGATCGAAGCCGCAGGCGGCGGCTTCCGCGTGCGGACGCGCGGCGGCGAGACCTTGTCCGCGGATCTGCTCCTTGCCGGGCTGGGCATCGCCCCCAATGCCGCGCTGGCCCAAGCCGCGGGCCTGGCTACCGGTGATGGCGTCATCGTCAACGAGCGGCTGGAGACCAGCGATAGCAATATCTTCGCCGCCGGCGACCTGGCGCATTTCCCCGAGGCCGTGCTGGGGCCGCGGCGCATCGAGCATTGGGATAACGCGGTCAGCCAAGGGCGCCACGCCGGACGCAACATGGCAGGTGCGGCGGAGGCATTTACGGCGCTGCCCTTTTTCTACTCCGATCTGTTCGAGTTCGGCTATGAGGCGGTGGGCGAGGTGGACAGCCGGTTGGAGACCTGGGCCGACTGGCAGGAGGCAAACAAGACCGGCGTCATCTATTACCTCGCTGCCGGGCGCCTGCGGGGCGCCATGATGTGCAACGTCTGGGAGAAGGTGGATGCGGCGCGGGCGCTGATCCGCGCCCAGGCGCCCGTCACACCGGCCCAGCTACGCGGCGCCATCGCCTAGCCCGGAACCTTGTGCCTCGGCCTGGCATCGAGATTTGCTTTAACAATTCCGAGGACCGCTTTCCGCTGCCCGCCAGCGTGCGGTCGGCATATGGGCCGCTGGGGTTTCCGCCACCCCCGCCGGGACGCCCTCACATCTGCGCCAATTTCGCGCAGAGCTTGGACGGCCTCGTCTCTTTCCGGGATGTGCCCGGGCAGACGGGCGGGGACCGGGTGGCCCGCAGCGCCGTGGATCAGTGGCTGGCCCGCATGCTGCGCGCGCACCAGGACGCGATCCTCCTCGGCGCCGGCACGCTGCGGGCGGAGGCGGGACCTAGGGGTCGCGGGTTTGCCTATGCCGCGCTACCCCGCAGGTGGCGCGAGTACCGGCGGGCGTTGGGATGGGCGCCGCTCCGCGCGGTGGTGCTAACGCGCTCCGGGCGCCTGGAGCCCCGCCATCGCCTCTTCGCCGCCGCTGGCCCACCGCCACTCATCGCCACCACCGAGGCGGGAGCGCGCCGCCTCCGCCGCCTCCGTGGGCTGCGCGCCGAAATCCTCATCCCCAACCCAGGCGCCGCGGTCCAGGCTCATGCGCTGGCGGCGCTCCTCCGGCGCGACTGGGGCATCCGCTACCTGCTCTGCGAGGCCGGTCCCGACGTGTACGCGCAGTGGGTGGCCGCGCAGTTGGTGCAGGAGGACTTCCGCACGATCGCGCTACAGGTGACGGGTCAGGCGCCCGCCGGCGCGCCGGCCCGGCCCACCGCCTATGGAACGCTGTCGTTCCTGCCTGCCACCGCGCCGTGGTTCCGGCTGGTTAGCCTGCACCTGGCGCGGCCATCGCATCTGTTTTTGCGCATCCGGCGGCGCCAGCCGCCACCCTAGGCCTTCGCCGCCTGCGGGCGCTCCGACATCAGTTGAATGAACGCGGTGGCGGCGCGGGGCAGGGTGCGGTCGCGGCGGTAGACCAGCCCCAGTTCGCGCCAAATCTCGACGCCCTGCAAGGAAATCAGCTTCGCTTCGCCGGTCCGAACCTCCTCATGGGCGTAGCTGGCGCTGATCAGCGAGGCGCCCAGATTGGCGGCGACAAAGCGCTTGATCATCCCCACGCTGGCCAGCTCCATCGAGATCACCAGCCGCGAACGGTAGGGGCGGAACAGCTTGTCCAGCACCTGGCGGGTGTAGCCGGTTTTGGGGAAGATCAGCGGATGCTCGGCGGCCTCGCTGACCCGCACGGAGCTGCGCTTGGCCAGGGGATGCTGCGTGCTCACCATCAACATCAAGCGGTCGCGGAAGATCGGCTGCACCTGCAGGCTAGGCTGGCTGGCGGGCAGGGTGACGATGCCCAGGTCAATCCAGCCGTCCTCGATTTTTTCCAGAATCTTGTGGCTGAAGTTGCGATAGACGCTGATCCGCACCTTGGGATAGAGCTGGTGATAGCGGGCCAGCACATCGGGCAGCACGTATAGGCAGGTGGCCTCGTTGGCGCCGAAGGCCAGCGTGCCGCGCGGCGTTTGCCGCTGGTCGGCGACCGCGCGCTGGCTTTCCGCCCGCAGCATCAGCATGCGGCGGGCGTACTCCAGCAGCACTTCGCCCGCCGGGGTCAGGCGGATCAGCTTGCCGGAGCGGTCGAACAGCTTCTCGCCATATTCCTCCTCCAGTTGCCGAATCTGCGCGCTCACGGCGGGCTGGGAGCGAAACACTTTCTGCCCGGCGCGGGAGAAACTCCCCTGCTTGGCCACCTCCATGAAGGTGATGAGTTGATCCAGGTCCATCGCCGTTGGGTCCGCGTTCTCCCGAGATTAGTATGCCGGTGGTGGCCGCTGCCGGCGAGGCAAGAATATTCGAATCCAAGCCATCAGCCAAGGGGCGGTGCGGGCCGCCCGCGGCGGCGGGGGCAACGGCTCGGACGGCGCGGCCTAGGTCACGGCCAGAAGCACCGCCATGACCACCGACAGAGCGATCGCGGCGGCTAGCCACAGCCGTTGCGCCGTCGAGATCTCAATCCGGCGGCGGCCGGAGCGGCGCTCCAGCAAAAAGATCAGAATCAGCAGAAACGGCGCCAGCACGCCCCAGAAGATCTGCGACCAGAACGCGACCTCGACGCTGTTCCAGGGCAGATAGCTGAGGCCGGCGACGATCAGCAACACCGCCGACAAGAAGCCGTAAAACCGGCGCGCCTGCCAGGGACGGCGCTCCAAGCCGCGGCGCCAATCCAGCGTCTCCGACAGGGCATAGCTGGAGGTGGCGGCCAGGACCGGAATGGCGATCAAGCCGGAGCCGAGAATGCCGAGCGTATAGAGCAAATAGCTGAACCCCCCCGCTACCGGCAGCAGGGCGCTGGCCGCTTGCCGCACGCTCGCAACGCTGATCCCGTGCGGGAACAAGGCCGCGCCGGTAGTCACGATGATGAAGAAGCCCACCAGATTGGACACCACCATGCCGCTGGCAATGTCGGCCACGGTCTGGCCGCGGGTCCGCACTTGGGTGTAATTTTCCGTTTCCGCGCTGGCCTGCCAAAAGAACATGTACGGGGAAAACCGCGCCCCCACCAGCGCCACCGCGTCGGCGATGAAGGCATGGCGCCCCAAGCCGCGGGAAAAGCCCCAGGGCGGCCAGAACAAGCCCGCCATCGCCTGCCCCCAGTGCGGATGCAACAGGACGGCCGCCACCACATACACCAGAAAACTGAGGCTCAACAGGGTGAGCGTGCCGATGAGGCGGCGGAAATTGCGAAACACCAGCAAATGCCAGGACAGAAACGCGACCAGGACGGGAAAATACCACGCCGGCAAATGGGTCAGCAGCGAGAGCGAGTCGCTGAGGATCATGGTGTCGGCAATGAGCGCGGCGAAGTTGCCGACAAGAAACGCGATGGTCGCGCCCAGGCTGAGCCAAAGCCCGAAGCGGGCGCGGATCAGCGTGGCCAGGCCGCGGCCGGTCTCCCCACCGATGACCCCGCAGATGGTCTGCACCGCCGTTTCCATGGGCGTGGTCAGGGCCAAGACCCAGAGGTAGGCGAACCCCGAGCCGGCGCCGACGATGGAGAAGGCGGTGATCGCGGCGGGATCGTTGTCGGCGCCGCCCGCCACCAGACCCGGCCCGAGCGCAGACATCCAGCCGCGGACGCGCTGCCAGCGCGACGGCGGAGGCGGGGATGGCGGCGCGGAGGGCACAAGCGCCATGCCGGCTAGGCGCCGCTCGCGCCACCGTCCGCTGGGCCCCGGGGCATCGGCCCGTCGCCGCCCTGGCCAGACGGCGGCTCATCGCCCTCCTCGGGGTAGCGGGGCAGGCGCGCCGATTCCTCCTCGAATTGCAGGCGCCCCGGACGGAAATAGGTGAGATAGACGTAGAGCCCAATGGCAATGAACAGAAACAGACAGCCGGCCAGGAAAGTGGCGAACCGGGGCCCCGGCCAGGCCAGCACGCGCAGAGCGCGCAAGACGGAATGGCTGGCCAGCAAGGAGATGGTCAAAAGGAAAAACCCGGCCGCGGAAAACAGAGACGAAGGATTGCGTGCGCGGCGGCCGTGCAGATAATAGTCGGCAAACGCGAGAAAACTGGCCGCCAAAACCAGCGCGGTGACCAGCAAAGCGGCGCTGGTCTGGATGGTGGGAAGGTCCATAACGTGAACTCCCGGATTGGGATGCGCGCCGACCGGCTCCGGTGGGGTGGCGCCAGCGGCTCAGCCGCCCTGTTCTGGACGGCCCCGACGCTCCACCCCAGTGCGCGCCGCTCCACCCCAGCGCGCGCCGTTGCGCGCTGGGGACCCTGGCGCTGTGCGCTGGGCACCCCGGCGTTAGCGGGGCCTGCGGCTGGGCGTCGCCGGGGGTCCCCAGCATGCAGCGGCGCATGCTGGGGTGGGACGGCGGGCAACAGACGCCCGCGGGCGCTCAGGACGTCTCGAAGTTGCCGCGGTAGGGTCGAACGGAGCGGCGGCGCCTTGGGCTGCGATACTAGGCCATGGCCAGCGAAATGCCACTACCCGGAGCGGCGCTGGCCCGGCATCACCACAGGGCGATAGAAGCGGTGCCTGACGGCTGGACGGTCGTGGCCGTCGGCATTTTGGTCTACTTTTTGGGCTCGGCGATTCACGAAGCCTTGGGCCACGGCCTGGCGGCGATGGCTGTCGGACTCCATCCCCAGCGCGTGAGTTCTGTGGATTTGGTGGTCAGCTTTCATGGCGTGCCGCTGGGCAAGATGCGGCTGGTCGCGGCAGCCGGCTGCATAGCCAACCTCGTCGCTGCTGGCGTGGCGCTCATGGTCTGGGACTTCGCCGCCCATTGGTCCCCGCCTACGCGCTTCTTTTGGTGGTTGCTCGGCACCGTGAACCTGCTCATCCCGGGCGGTTACATGATGGTCGGTGGCCCGATCGGCTTCGGCGACTGGGGAGACTTCGAGCGCGGTTTGCAGCCGCTGTGGGAGTGGAAGGCGGGCTTGGCGGTCATCGGACTGGCCATCTCCCTGGTGGGGCTTTGGTGGGGCGTCCGGCACCTCCCGGCGCTGCTACCCGCCGCGCCGCCCGGCGGATCCGGGCCGGCGCGGGCGGTGTGGCGGCTGACACTGGGGCCCTATCTGGCGGGCGGATGCGCCACCGTCGCCGCCGCGGCCTTCAATCCCACCAGCCCTCTGCTGATCGCCACCGCGGCGGCGGCGTCCAGCTTTGGCGGCACCGCCTGGCTCGTCTGGGTGGGAGCGATCGTCGTCCGCCGGCCCCAGCGGGCGCGCGGCGGAGCGGTGGGCTGGGCGCGAGATTACCGGTGGATCGGCGCCGGGGCGGCGGCCCTGGCCCTATACTTAGCCGTGCTCGGCCCGGGATTGCCGCGATAACCGCATGAGCGTGGACACCAAAGCCACGACCCTGGCAGCGATCACCGCCGAACGCCTGCTGCCGGTCATTCGTGCCGCCGAGCCGGAACAGGCCCTCGCCGCCGCCGAGATGCTGGTCCAGGAGGGCATGGGCCTCCTTGAGTTGACCTGCACCGTGCCCAGCGCGTTGCGCTGCCTGGAGGAGCTAACCGAGCGCTACGCCCCCCGCGGCATCCTCCTCGGCATGGGCACGGTGTTGGACGCGGAAACCTGCCGCGCCGCCGTAGCCGCCGGCGCGCGCTTCATAGTGAGCCCGCACCTGCGGCTGGACGTCATCCAAATGGCCCGGCGACAGGGCGTGGTGGCGATTCCCGGCGCGATGACCGCTAGTGAAGTGCTTGCCGCCTGGGAAGCGGGGGCCGATTTCGTCAAGGTCTTCCCTTGCCAGCCACTGGGCGGCCCGGCCTACCTGCGCGCCTTGCGCGGCCCGCTGCCGCAGGTGGCCATGATCCCGAGCGGCGGGGTCACCGTGGCCAGCATCCCGGACTATCTGGCCGCGGGCGCGGCGGCCGTGGCGGTCGGCCCGGGCTTGTTACAGCGGCAAGAAGGCAGTTGGGATACGGCGCGCACCAACGCCCGCTTGGCGCGCGAGGCGGTCACCCCGTCGGCCCATCAGCCGGTGGGCGCGCCCGCTCAACGTCCGGACGCCCCATCGTCCCACGCCCCACAAGGCGCAGACGGTGGACCGCATGCCGCTGCACCGCGGCGCGGCTGAACCAGAGCGGCACCGGCGAGCCCGACAGATAGTGCGGGAACTGATCGCGGTAATGCCCGCCCAGCGGCTCGCCATTTTCTCCGGCGAATAGGGTCAGCGTCGAACGGTCCCAATCCGCCAGGTCGGCCACAAAGCGGAGGCAGGGGCCGACGGACGCCGAGGTGCGGTCGATTGTGTCCCGACCGCCGTTCAATTCCACCGGACCCAGATCGGCATAGCCGCGGACCAGCGGGACGTGGGAATACACCAATTGCGGCACCCAGAGCACCGTATGGCGGCCCCAGCGCCAGCGCGGCGCGGTCAGGTTGCTATCCGCCACCACGGAGCGCAAGCACGCCAGCAGAAAGCCATTCCAGCCCTCGCGCCGGTAAGCCGGCGGCAACCACGCTTGGGGCCGCTGGGTCAGTAATTCCCGCGTCAGCACCGCCGAAGAGTTCCATTTGTACCGCCGCGCCAGTTGGGGGCCGGCTTGCGCGGCGATGACGCGGCGCAGAAACAAGCGTTGCGTTAGCACCGCCAGCGTGGGCGCGACCCGGTTGCGTGACATCTCCCCGTCAAAGCGCCGCAGGCGGCCCAAAGCGCGGCGCAGCGCCGGGGTGAGCGCCGCCGGGTCCCGTTCCCCGGCGCGCACTAATTGCTGGGCGAAAAACCGCGCCGGCAGGGAGAGAACATCCATCTGCACCGCCGACATCGCGCGCGGCGACCAGCGGGGGCGGCTGGTCAGTAGGCGGTAGATGCGCTGGGTGCGGAAGGGGCCGTACCAGTGGTGGGCGATCAGGTAGGGATAGCCCGGCGGAGTGATGCGGCCGTTGGCGGTAACCAGAATCTGATTGGCGGGATCGTATACGCGCGGCAGCTGGGCAAATGGGATCCACCCCTTCCAGCCGTATCGGGCATCGGCTCCAGGCGCCGGACGCAGACCCTGGCCCGTGCGCCGCAGGGGAATGCGGGCGGCGCACTGATAACCGATATTGCCGGCCGTATCCGCGTAGACGAAGTTCTGGGCCGGCCCGGGAAATTCGGCCAGCGCGGCTTCAAACTCCTCCCAATCGCGCGCTTGCGCCAGGCGCAGGAAGACGCCGAACTCCCCGCGCAGCGAGCCGGGCACATAAAGCGACCAGGCCAGCGCCAGCGGTTCGTGGGTTACCGGATCGGTGGCAATAATGGGCCCGCGCGGCGTCAGGCGCACCGCGAAACGATCCGGAGCGGCGCCTTTGACCTTTATGCGATAGTGCAGGACTTGGAGCGGTCGCCAGCCCTTGGGCGTCAGCACCTGGCCGCGCCGGAGGCGTTCGCGGTAGAGATCCTGAACATCGGCGCCCACGTTGGTCATGCCCCACGCGATGTGGCGGTTGTGGCCGATGATGATGCCGGGGGCGCCGGCGATGGCGGCGCCGGCGGCGTGCAGCCCGGGCGCCGACAGCCCCACCGCCCAAAACAACCCCGGTACCTGATATTGCAGGTGCGGATCATTGGCCAAGACGGGTTGGCCGGTGGTGACGCGCGTGGGGCCCAGTACCCAGTTGTTGCTGCCCGCGCCTACGTTGGCCACCGAAGGAAACGCGGCGGCCAGCCACGGCGCCAGCGCGGCCGCTGCCCGGCTCCGTTCCAGCGGATGGCCGACCGGGAGCGGAGCCAGCAGACGTGCCAGGGTCGGCAAGCCCACGGTGCCCGGCCTGGCTTGTTGCGCCGGCGGCAGGTCCCAGGGCGAGTCCGCCGGAAACAGCGCCGCCAGGACCGCGGGACTGACCCTCCGCGCGAAGGTCTCTCGCTGCAGCTCGTCGCCGTAGGTCATCGCGAGCGTGCGGTACATCTGCGCGGCAATGGCCAGGCTATCGCGGGGCCGCCAGGGCGTGGGACGGTACCCGAGCAGGCCGAACTCCGGTGGCAGCCGTCCCGTCTGTTGACGAATAAAGTCATTCACGCCCTGGCTGAAGGCGGTCAGCAGTTGCCGGTTCAGCCCATCCAAATGCGCGGCTTCCTGGGCCGCGATGCGCGGCAGGCCCAACGTCAGCGTTTTCCGGTCCACCGGCAGCGCCACGGGACCGAAGATGGCGGCCAACCGCCCCTCCGCCAACCGGCGCAGAAAATCCATCTGCCACAGCCGGTCCTGGGCCATGGCGTAGCCCTCGGCGAGGAAGAGATCCGCCACCGTGGCGGCGCGGATGTGCGCCACCCCATACCCGTCGCGGGTGATGGTCGCCGGGGCCGATAACCCCGGCAGCCGCACCGTGCCCTCGCGTTGCGGCTCGGTGCGCCGCGCTCGCCAATACACATAGCCCGCCAGGGCCACGAAGGCGGCCAGGGCGATCAGCAAGGCGTCCACAACCCAACGCACCCATCGTCCCCGCGGCAGCCGAGATTGGGAGGAGCCCGCAGCCATGGCCACCAGCATAGGTTAGAAAGCGCGGTGGTCCGGAGGCGCGCTCTGCGCTTCAGGATCCAGGCGCTCCGCCGGCGCCAGCGCCGGAGGCACGGAGACGCCTACAGCACGCGCCAGCAGCGCATGCAGTTGCCGCACCCCCTCCGTGAGCGCCGCCGGCCCGGGCTGGAGAATATACGTGGACTTGATTTCGTACACGTGGCCGGCGCGCACGGCGGGCAGTTCCTGCCAGCCGGGGCGGCCACGGATCCAGTCCTTATTTGCCTTGCGGCCGCACCAAGACGCGATGATGACCTCCGGCTGCCGCTGCGCCACTTGCTCTGGCGTTAGGATGCGGTCCCGGGCAGCGGCCGCCGGCAGCAATTCCGGGAAGAGCGGATCCCCTCCGGCTACCGTGACCAATTCCTCCACCCAGCGAATACCGCCAATCAGAGGCTCGTGCCATTCCTCGAACCATACCCGCGGCCGGCGGGGAAACCGCCGCGCCGAATCCCGTATCGCCGACAGTTCCGCCTCCAGCCGGGCCGCCAGTTCCCTGCCCTTCGCCTCCACACCCACCAGGCGCGCCAGCGCGGCGATCATGTCTAAGATCTCGGGCACCGACCGCTGATTCCAGTGCATCACCGTGGCGCCACGCTGCACCAGCGAGCGCGTGATCTCCGCCTGCAAGTCGCTGAAGGCGAGCACCAGGTCCGGCTGCAACTCCAGGATTCGCTCCAGCTTGGCGGAGGTGAACGCCGACACCTTGGGCTTTTCCCGCCGCGCCTGTGGCGGCCGGCAGGTGTAGCCGGAAATACCGACGATGCGGTCTTGCTCGCCGAGCAGATACAACGTTTCGGTGGTCTCCTCCGTCAGGCAAACCACGCGCGCCGGCCAAGTGGCGCGGCTCGGCCCCTCTTCTCCAGACCGCGCTCCCGGTGGGGGCGCCTCGGGCCCACTGCAATGTAGGGAGTGGCGTCCCGCCAGCCCATCTGCGCCTCTATCCGATCCGCTCGGCTCCGCTACCCCGCCCGGCAGCCGCAACGGACTCCCGCCGGCGCAGCGGACGCCGCGCAAAGCCGGAGCGCGGACAACGAAGCCCTCCGCGCGGCCGTCCAATAAATCCGAGGGATTTATGAAGTGTTCCGAACTCATGCAACCGGACCCGGAAGCGGTCATCCCGGAGGACCGGCTTTCCGACATCCTAAAGGTGATGCTAACCCGCGACGTCGGCTCGGTGCCGGTGGTGGACGCCCGTGAGACTCGCGCACCGCTGGGCGTGATCACCGATCGCGACGTCGCATTGTACCTCGCCAGCCACGATGTCCGCCCCTCGGAGGTCCTCTGCCGTGCGGTGATGAGCAGCCCCGTGGTGACGGTCTCCAGCGAGGATGACATTAAGATGGCCCGGGACAAGATGCGAGAATTTCAGCTCCGCCGCATTGTGGTCGTCGAAGGCGGGCGCATCGTGGGCATTATCAGCCACGCTGACTTCGCCCGGGAGAAGCCCAAGGAGGCGCAGGAGATCCTGGAGGATGTCTCCCAACCCAAGGCGGCATGAGCTTCCCTTCACTGCATTCCTATTCCATCACCAATTTCGCTTTGACCGTAGTGGTGGGCAATATTTGGCTGGGCGTCGTTATCGGGCTCGTGGCGCGCTGGAGCCGCGATGACTGAGCGTGGCACAACCGTCTCGCCCGACCGAGCGTGGGACAACCGTCTCGCCCGAACCGAGCGTGGCACAGGCGTCTCGCCTGTCTGCCTCCCGCGAAACCGTTCCTTGTCCGGCAGCCGGGAAGGCTGCCCTACGGGCGCGCAATGTAGGACAACCGCCCCGCCTCAACCCTGGCCCTAAGGCTCCGAAGCCGCAGGCGCGTACGCGGCGACGCTGCGACCGGCGGCCTCGTCGCTGACCGAAAAATACGCGCAGGCGGGGTGCTGAAACACCAATGCGCTGGTGGAAGCCTCCGGCTCCATCATCATGCCCTCGGTCAGTTGCACGCCGATCTCCTCCGGGGCGAGCAGCCGCCAAATGCCCGCTTGATCGTCCAAGTTCGGGCAGGCGGGATAACCAAACGCATAGCGCTTGCCGCGATAGCGGGTGGTGAAGCGGTCTTTCATGGTCATCCCCGGAGGATCGGGAAAGCCCCAGTCCTCGCGCAAGCGTCGGTGTAGCCACTCGGCGGCCGCCTCGGCCGTCTCCAGCGCCAGCACCTGCAGGCCATGCGATTCCACATAGCGGCCCGCCTCCTTGGCCGCTTCCGCCCGCTCCCGCACCCCGCCGCCGGCGCTGACCACGAACAGCGCCACGTGATCCCGCCGCCCCGCCTGAGGCGGCAGCACATAATCGGCCAGACAGAGCCCCTCGGGCCGGTCTTGCCGCTGGAAGTGGAAGGTGTGCAGCGGCTCCCGGGCGCCGGGCGCGAATAACTGCAGGCGGTTGCCGTCCGGTTCCGCCTCAAAGAACTGCCAGACGGCGCGCGGGCGCAGAAAGGCCTTCGCCTGTTGCTTCAACCCCGCCACCATCTCCACCAGTTCCAGCGCCTGGGGCAGCCGCGCGGACAGATCCTTCTCAAAGTTGCCCTTGTAGCCGAGGTGATGGCGGAACAAGACCTGCGGATTGATGTAAGCCCAGAGCTCGTCCAGTTGCGGCACGTCCCGCACGTGTCTTTGCAAATCCTCCACGGGCGGTATGGGCAGCGCGGCGCTGACCTTGGCGCTCCGCCGGGTGGGCGCGGCCGTGGGCGCGGCCGTCACCACCGCCGCGGCGGGCGGAGGCTCCGCCCCGTCCTCGGCGGCGGCGTGGGCCGCCAGCACTGCCTCCCGCCGCGCCGGGTCCATCAGCGCGTTCATCAGGGCCAGCCCGCTCATGGCGTCCTTGGCGTAGCAGACCGCTTGCCCGTACTGCGGCGCGATCTTGGCGCGCGTAAAGCGCGCCGACAGAGCCGCTCCCCCGACCAGCAGCGGCGCTTGAATGCCCGCCTCGCGCAGATCGCCGGCCGTCACCGCCATCTGCTGCGCGCTCTTGACCAGCAGGCCGGACAGCCCGATGGCGTCTGGCCGGTGCTCGTGAAAGGCGGTGATCAGCGCCTCCGGCGGCACCTTGATGCCCAAGTTCACCACCTCATAGCCGTTGTTGGCCAGGATGATCTCGACCAGGTTCTTGCCGATATCGTGAACGTCGCCTTTGACCGTGGCCAGCACCACCTTGCCGCGCCGCGCCGACTCGGCCTTCTCCATGAACGGCTCGAGATAGCCGACCGCTGCCTTCATCGCCTCCGCCGACTGCAGCACTTCGGCCACGATCAGCTCATTGTTGTTGAACAGCCGCCCCACCTCGGCCATGCCG
>JBOGKW010000041.1:0-21417 GCA_050746205.1 Terriglobales bacterium
GAGTTTCACCGCTCCCTGAGCAACGCCGACCGATCCGCCGGCGCAGCGCTAAGCGGCGAACTGTTGCGCCGCCAGCCGGACTTTGCCGCCGCCTCCGATGGGACCCCGCGTCTGTCCTGCGCCTTCACCGGGGTCGCCGGGCAAAGCTTCGCCGCCTTCCTGATTGCCGGTGTGCGCTTCCACCTCGAAGGCGAGGCCAACGACTACGTGGGCAAAGGCCTGAGCGGCGGCGAGGTGGCCATTACCGCCGGCCCGGGCGCGGCACGGCGCGGGGATGTGCTGGCGGGCAACACCGTCTTGTACGGCGCCACCGCGGGCCGCCTGGCCATCGCCGGCCGCGCTGGCGAGCGGTTCGCGGTTCGCAATAGCGGCGCTCTGGCCATCGTGGAAGGCGTTGGCCAACACGGCTGTGAATATATGACCGCCGGCGTTGTTATTGTCCTCGGACCCTTCGGCGCCAACTTTGGCGCCGGCATGACGGGCGGCCTGGCCTATGTCCCGGCTGAGACGCTGGCCGGCGGCGGCATTCATGCCGGCTTTCTCCGTCCCGCCCCGGGGCTGGAGGCCGAAGAGCGCGCCGCGCTGCGCCAGGCCCTCGACTGGCATCAGGCGGTGACCGGCAGCCCCACCGCCGGCCATTATCTGGCCGCTCCCGACTCTCTCGTTCGTTTGGAACCGATCTCTCCCCCCGCCCCGCCCCTGGCGGTGTGGCAATCGGCCGCCGCCTGGGCCTGCTAGTGGTCCAAGCGTCGCCCCGCTCACTTGTGGCGGGGCGCGCGGCGGCGGCTCGCGAGCTGGCCCGAGAGGATCACCACGACAGCGGCTGGCGGCTGCGGTCCGGCAGCAGTAGCACGGTCGCCGCCGCCAGCAGTGCGGCGCCCAGCAAATAGGCCGCCGCCATCATCGGATCGGCGGTCGCGCGGATCAAGGCCAGCGCCACCAAAGGCGCCGTTCCGCCCGCCATGCCGATGCCGACGTTGAAGGCGACCGCATGTCCGGTGACGCGGTAGCCGGGTGGAAATTGCTCCGCTAGCATCGCCGGCGCCGCTCCCATCATGAGCGCGAACAATCCAGCGAAGCCAATCTGCGCCAGCCAGAGTCCGCCGCTGCCGCCTTGCCGCGCCAGACTGAAGCCCTCCCATGCGAAGCCGGCCACCGCCGCAAACGCCAGCGCCAGCAGCGTCCGCCGCCGCAGCCACCGGTCGGAGAGCCATCCCGCCACCGGCACCACCAGCAGCGCCACCGCCTGCCCGACGGTGTTGATGCGCAACACCTCCACTTCCGTGAACCTGCCCCAGGTGTGGGCAAAGGTCGGGAGAAACACCATCGTTAGATAATCCGCGACGCCGTAGCCGCTGGTGAACAGCGTCATCAGCAGCATCAGTCGCGGCGCTTCCCGCAGCGCCTGCCGCAGCGGCGTCTGGCGGCTCTCCCGCGGGCCCGCCACGGCGGGCGCGGTCTCCGGCAAGCGCCGCCGCAAGCGATACCCCGCCAGGGCCAAAACCCCGCCCGCCAAAAACGGCAACCGCCATCCCCAACTGTCTAGTCGCGGTGGACCGGCCGAGGCCACCGTTATTGCCGCCGCGCCTGCCCCCAGCAGCATCCCCACGGTCGAGCCGATGTTAGCCACGCTGCCCGTTAGCCCCCGCCGGCCCGGAGGCGCCGCTTCGACCAGATAGGTCACGGACCCGACGAACTCTCCTCCCACGGAAAACCCCTGAAACAAGCGGACCAGCATCAGCAACACCGGCGCCCAGATCCCGATCACCGCATAGGTGGGCAGCGCTCCGATGGCCACCGTCGCCGCGCCCATCAGCGCCACCGACATGGCCAGCAAATATCGCCGTCCAATCCGGTCCCCCCACCGGCCCAGCACCGCCGCGCCCACGGGCCGCATGGCGAAGCCGGCGGCAAAGCCGCCGTATACCTCCAGCAGCCCCGCCACATGGCTCTGAGTGGGAAAAAATTGTCGCGCCAGCACCGGCGCCAGCAGGCCATACAGCCCGAAGTCGTACCATTCGAGGATGTTGCCGACCGCGCCAGCCAGCAGTGCGCGGCGACCGCGCTCCGAGGTCAACGCCAGCGACGGCGGGTGCGGCGGCGCGGGCTCCTGGGGCGGGGGCGTCATCCGCCTAGCATGGCCCAGAATTGGCCTGCCGGGCCCAGCCGCCCAATGGTGGCCTTCCGCCGGTCGCGCCTACCGCTGGCCCTCGGTTGCCGGCGATGCATGCGTACCCCGCCGAGAGCGAGCAACAACCCTCCGTGGGCGCAGGCGGTCATCCGCGCGGGGTTCTGCTATGCTCACCGCTGGCCGGCTCGGGCCCGCTTCTGCGGGCACCTTCCCTCGTCCGCTTCACCGCGGGCGGTGAGCCGGCCCACACCCCGGTAGGCGAGGCGAGTCAGCGGATGTGGCGTTCGAAGAAGGCGCTGGCCATGCCGCCTGCCAAGGCCGCCGCTTCGGGCTGAAAGCTGGGCCGCTGGTCGCAGTTGAAGCCGTGGTCCGCTTGCGCAAATACGGTTGAACTGAAATCCTTCCCGGCCATCGTCAAGGCATCCACCAGCGCGCGCCGTATCTCCGCCGTGATGTGTTTGTCCAGCCCGCCCCAGAACATGAGCATCGGCGCCGCGACTTTCCCGGCGTCCGCCGGCGGAAAGCCGGCGCCATAGTAGCTAACCGCCCCAGCCAGCGGCACGGATGCGGCGGCGCGCAGCGCAACGCGGCCGCCCATGCAGAAGCCTATCGCCCCGATGCGTTGCTGTGCCGCGCCCCCGATCTCGCCTTCCGTTTCCAGCCAGTGGTGCGCCGCGCGAATATCGGCGGCGATCCCTTCCGGCGTCAGCTTCTGGATGTGCGGCATCACCGCCTGGAAGTCATCGTACTTGCCCTCAAACCCGGGCGCGGTGCGATGAAACAACTCTGGAGCGATGGCGGTGTAGCCCTCCGTCGCCCAGCGCTGGGCGATATCGCGAATGTGGGCATTGACGCCAAATGCTTCCTGGAACACCAGCATGCCGCCCCGCGCCGCCCGCTTGGGCCGGGCCACGAAGGCGCCCATCGCCGTGCCCTCGGGGAGGGCAATTGTGACATGTGTAGTCGTAGTTGTCGGGTCCATGACGCAATCTCCTACAGATGTAATGGTTTGGCCTCGCCCCGCGTCCTCGCCTGCGCCTCAATCAGAACATGCAGCAACGATACTGCCGCCGCTGTCACGCCGGGGATGTGCGCCGCCTGGGCCAAGGTCAACGGCCGCACTCGGCCCAGCTTTTCCTTCATTTCGCGGGACAGCCCGGAGACGGAGGTGTAATCAAACCCCGGCGGAATGGCCCGCCCTTCCGCCTTCCGCACCCGCTCCATCTCGCGCCGCTGCTGGGTCAAATACCCGGCAAACTTGATCTCCGTTTCCACCGCCTGCCCCTCCCAGCCCGCCGGATCGGCCTCCCGCTGCGCGGCCAGCAAGTTGGGCAGATGCTGCTCCAGAAGGGGCAGGAAATCAGCGAAGTGTAGTTCCGGGCGGCGCAATAGCTGTTCCGCCGTGGGGCGGTCGGCCAGGGGTCCGCCCGCCTTGGCATGCAGGGCCGCCCCCGACGGAGAGCGGGGGTCCGGGCGATGCTGGAGGAAAAACGCCGCCAGTGCCTCGATGCGTTCGCGCTTGGCGCAAAACATGGCCCATCGCTCCGCGCTCACCAGGCCGGCGCTCCGCCCGATGGGCGTCAGCCGCCGGTCGGCGTTGTCCATGCGCAAGTGCAGCCGGAACTCCGCGCGGGAGGTGAACATGCGGTAGGGTTCATCGGCGCCGCGCGCGATCAAATCCTCCACCAAAATCCCGGCATAGGCTTCGGTGCGGCTCAACACCATCGGCGCCTCGCCCCGCACGGCTAGCGCCGCGTTGATGCCCGCGAGCTGCCCCTGGCAGGCGGCCTCCTCATATCCTGTGGTGCCGTTGATCTGACCGGCCAGAAAGAGGCCGGCGATGGCCTTGGTCTCGAGCGTCGGCCCCAACTCCGTGGGCTGCACGAAGTCGTATTCGATGGCGTAACCGGGGCGCAGCATCTCGGCGCGCTCCAGCCCGGGAATCGAAGCCAGCATCGCCGCTTGGACATCCAGCGGCATGGAGGTGGACAGGCCGTTGACATAGACCTCGTGGGTGTCCAGCCCCTCCGGCTCGAGAAAAATCTGGTGCCGCTCCTTGTCCGGAAACTTGACGATCTTGTCCTCGAAGCTGGGGCAATAGCGCGGCCCCACGCCGGCGATTTGCCCGGAGTAGAGCGGGCTGCGGTGCAGGTTCTCACGGATGATGCGCGCCGTTTCCAGGTTGCTGTACGCAATGTGGCATTGCACCTGGGGACGGGTGATGCGGCGGGTCAGGAAGGAAAACGGCGTCGGCTCGGCGTCGCCGGGCTGCGGCTCAAACCGGCTCCAGTCAATGCTGCGGCCATCCAGCCGCGGTGGCGTGCCGGTCTTGAGCCGCCCCCAGGCGAGCCCCAGCCGCTTCAGCGCCTCGCCCAGATGGTGCGCCGCGGGTTCTCCACTGCGTCCCGCCGGATAGGTCGTTTCGCCGACATGAATCAGCCCGTTGAGAAACGTACCGGTCGTGATCACCACCGCCTGCGCGGCAATCGCGCGGCCATCGCGCAGCCGCAGCCCGACCGCTCGCCGGCGGTTTGCCGTCCCGACTGGCGCCGGCTGCACGTCAACGTCTACCACTTCCGCCTGTCGGATATGCAGGTTGGGCTCGGCTTCCAGCACCTGCCGCATGCGGATGCGGTATTGCTTTTTGTCCGCCTGCGCCCGCGGCGACCACACGGCCGGCCCGCGGCTGGTATTCAGCAGGCGGAACTGAATGCCCGTCTCATCCGCCACCTGTCCCATCACGCCGCCGAGCGCGTCCACCTCACGCACCAGATGGCCTTTGGCGATGCCCCCGATGGCGGGGTTGCAAGACATTTGGGCAATCAAATCCAGGTTGAGCGTGAACAGAGCGGTGCGCAGGCCCATGCGCGCGGCGGCAACGGCGGCCTCGCAGCCGGCATGGCCGCCACCGACCACCGCGACATCATATGTTTCCCCGTAGGGCATGGCTCATTCTCGATTGTACGAGCTTGAGAATTCCCTTGCGCGGGCGGGGTGAGCGGGATACGCTGCCGCGGATGCCCAAAAAATCCGCCGCGGTGGTGCAAGGGATTGGATTGCTGGTGATCGGGGGTCTAGTCGGCTACTGGGGTGGGCAGGCGGGGTCGCGGGCTGCCTTGGCGCGGCCACCGGTGTTGCCCGCCTCCGTCACCTCGGTGCAGCGAGGCGCGCAGTTGGTGGCCCTGGGCGGCTGCGACGACTGCCATACTCCACTGGACGCTCAAGGCAAGCCGGACATGAACCGCCGCCTCTCCGGCTATCCCGCGGACGCCACACTGCCTCCCGCCGTGGACGGGACCATGACCATGGTTAACGCCGCATTCCGCGGCTCTTGGGGGCTGAGCGAGGCGCGGAATTTGACCCCTGACCCGGACACCGGCATTGGCCGCTGGACGCTGGCGGACTTCATCAAAACGATGCGGACGGGCGTGGATCCCGCCGGCCATGCGTTGCTGCCGCCCATGCCGCTGGACAACCTCCGCAGCTTGCCGGATGCGGATCTGGAGGCGATGTACAACTATTTGCGCACCGTCTCCCCCGTCCGTAACGCGGTCACCGGGCCGTAGGCGCCAGGCAGGTTCTGGGCGCAGTGCCTGCTACACTGACAGGCATGAATGGCGGACGGCTCAGCGACGACGAGGCGACGGCGCAGGGGCTGGCGATGGTACGGGCGTGGGTGGCCGATGGTATCGGCGCAGCGGAGCCGCCAGCGCAGGCGCTGCGCATGATCGCAATGCGCTATCCAGACGAAGCGGAGCAGTTGGAGGCGGATTGGCGGGCGGGCCGAACGGCAGAAGTGGCCGCGGAATTGGGGGAAATCGAACGGCAGTTTGCCGAGGATTGCGCGGGGTGAACGCCACGGGGCAACTCCCCGAGGTCAGAGAGTGGGCGCGAGCCGCAGGCACCGATCGCTGACGGGCAGGCAAGAGGCCCGCCCCAGTGTCACCCGGGCAATCAAGCCGCCCTCACCCGGCGCCTAATCGGCCAGGCGGGCGGCGGTCTCCACCTCGCGGTGGGACATCGGCTTGCTGAACACCCGATACCGCGCCAAGAGCGCATGTTTGAGCGCCCACTGGATGTCCTCGTCGGCGGGCAGCTTACGCCCGTTGTCGCGGCAATATTTATCCAGCTTTCCGGTGTCCACCAAGGCCAACCGGATCGCTCCTTCGCAAACAATGGCCCGCGTCCCTTGGGGGATGAGGGAATATTTCGTCGTGCGCGGTTTGTTCATGATGTGTCCATCCGGCTGTGCAAAGCCCCACGGCTGGCTGGCCATTCGCTCGCCCTGGGTCGCCGGAAAAATCCACTATATCACAGGATGCCGATTTCTGGCCACCAAAATCGCCCTCTCCGGTCCCGGCGGTCCAGGCATAAGTAATTCAAATTGCTAGAGTTCTTCCGCATGGGAGAAAAGCGCCCAACGGTTACCAAAATCGGAAGCGACGCGGCAGCCCGACAACCGTCGCTGGACTCGCTACGTTGCATTACGACCTTGTGAGCCGCCGGGTTGCCGTAGGCCGGCGCAGGTGCGATCCGAGCTTGCGTTCGTCAAAATAGAGCCGAGCCATGGCCCGCGCCTCCGCGCCCCTGTTATTGATTGGCCACCGTGGCCATCGCCTGCGGCGATTGGGCCAAGCCACGCGCGAGATGGAAAATTCCATGGCCGCGTTCCGTCGCGCCCTCGCGGCCGGTTGTGACGGTTTGGAGCTCGACCTCCGGCCCAGTCGGGATGGCCGGTTGGTCGTCCACCACAATGCCTGCCTGGGCGGAGCACGCATTGAAGCAGCGACCTGGTCCCAGCTCCGCCGGCTGGAGCCGCGGCTGCTGACCCTATCTGACGTCTTGCGCCGTTACGGGCGCCGCTGTTGGCTGGATTTGGAGTTGAAGGCTCCCGGTGGCGAGCGTCTGCTGCTGGAGCAGCTCCGTCGTCATCCGCCCCGCCGCGGTTTTGTGGTTAGCTCGTTTGACGCCGCCGTGCTCGGTCGCCTTGCGGCTGCGGCGCCGTCGCTGCCGCTCTGCTGGAATCTGGGGCGGCGGCAGCCGCTCCGCTGGCCCCGGCTGGGTTTGGCCTACGTGGCCGCCCACGAACGACGGGTGACGGCAGCGTTTCTCCGCGCCTGCCGGCGCCGCCATCTGCCCGTGCTGGCCTGGACGGTGAACCGCCCGGCGCGGATGCGTCAACTCGCGGCGATAGGCGTAGCGGGCATTTTGTCGGATGATCCCGCCCTGCTAGCCGCAACCCTGGGTGGTGGCGACTCACGGCCGACCCCGATCGGCAACTTGGAGACGCCCTGATGGCCAGCGGGCGTCGGCTGCGGGCCGTCCCACCCCAGCTGCGGAGCGGGCTGGGGTGGAGCGGCGGGGCCGTCCAGCAGCGGGCGGCTGAGCCGCCCGACGACTAAACTACAACTCCGTGCGCATCGAGGACTTCGACTATGAACTGCCGCCGGAGCGGATCGCCCAGCATCCGGCGCCGGAGCGGGATGCGGCGCGAATGCTCCTACTCGACCGCCGCAGCGGCGCCGTCGCGGACAGTCATTTTCGCCAGTTGCCGCAATGGCTGCGCGCTGGCGATTTGGCGGTGTTCAACGATACACGCGTCATTCCGGCCCGCCTTTATGGCCGCCGGGCGGGGCTGCGCGCGTTTCCCTTGCCGGGCGCCCGCAACCCCGCGCACAAGGAGTTTCTGACCCGCCGCGTCGAGGTGCTGCTCAGCCGCCGCCTAGACGAGCGCACCTGGGAGGCGCTGGTTCGTCCCGGGCGAAAGCTGCCGGTCGGGGAACGAATTTATTTTGGCGGCGCGGGCGGCGACGAACGGCTGGAAGCCGAAATCATCGCGCGCGGCGCCTTTGGCGAGCGGCGCCTGAGGTTCGACTGGCAGGGCGATTTCTTCGCGCTCCTAGACAAGCTGGGGCGGTTGCCCCTGCCGCCCTACATTCATCGCCCGGCGGCCGCGCCGGAGGAGGCGGAGGACCGGGAGCGGTACCAAACCGTATACGCGCGGCAGCCGGGCGCGGCTGCGGCGCCGACAGCGGGGCTGCATTTCACGCCGGAGATTTTGCGGCAACTGGATGCGCGCGGCATTGAGCGGACGGCGGTCACGCTGGAGGTGGGCTTGGGGACGTTTCAGCCGGTGCGCGCCGAAACGATCGAGGAGCACGCCATGCACACCGAGCGGTATCAAATTTCCGCAGCGGCCGCCGAGGCGGTGAACCGGGCGCGTAGGGAGGACCGGCGCGTGGTCGCCATCGGGACCACGGTGGCCCGCGCGCTGGAGGCCCGCTCCGCGGCGGGTGGGGGCGCAATCGCGGCGGGCGAGGGCGAAACCGATCTCTTTCTGTATCCCGGGCGCCCACTGTGCGTGGTGGACGCCCTGCTAACAAACTTCCATGCGCCGCGCTCGACGCTCTTGATGCTGGTGGCGGCATTTGCCGGGCGGGAGGCGATTCTCGCCGCCTACCGCCACGCCGTCGCCGCCCAGTACCGCTTTTTGAGCTACGGCGACTGCATGTTCATCGCCTGACCCGCGCGGCCACCAGCCAGTGCTCCCGCTCGAGCGCCGTTCGTTGCCGGATGCCGCGCCTGGGTTCACCCGCCGTGGCGGCGCGGCTGGCGAGAGGTAAAAAAGCCGCGCAGCCGACGTGCGAGTTCTTCGGCATCGACGCCGTCGGCGGCGGCGGCTTCGGCCAGGGTCAGAGTCCGGGGGATGTCCCGCACGCGGCCCAGGGTGCTGAGACCCCATTGGCGAAGCAGCTTGCGGGTGCGCGGGTAGCTGGCCACGCACCAATAGAGCGGGATGTCGCCATTGACCGATTCCAGCCGGAACCAGGCGGGCGGCCGTTGGGCCAGCGTGAGGCCGAGATTGATGACGAACAGCAGCACCGCCGCCAGCTCCAAGTAGGCCGAGACCGGCAGCCATTGCCAGGCCCATCCCGCGGGTGAGCCGTAAGCCAGTGTTTCGGTCACCACGCGTAACAGGCAACCCGCGGTGAGCAACCAAAGCGTGGCGGCCATGATCTTGCGGCTGAACAGTTCCCGGCTGCTGAGAAAGGCGGGCAAAATCCGCGGCCCGATGGAAAAAATCAAGGTGGCGATAAAACCGACCGTCACCGCGTGCCGCGACGCCCCTTCCATTCCCGGCAAGGCGGGGAAAAAACTGGCGGCAACGCCGAGCGCTGCACCCACCAGCAGCCAGCCATAGGCGATGCGAATGAACGCTGGATAGTGGCGATAGACGCCGTTCACCTTGGGCGCGCGCCCCGACGGCTCAAAAATGCGCAGCGCCCAGGCCCCGGCGATGGCCAACAGCAGGCCCAGGATGCTGGCGGCCAAAAACTCCCGCGCCAGAGCCGTGGCCGCTAGAGCGATCAAACCCGCCAGCGCGATCGCCACCGTGCGTTGACCCGGGCGGCCCGCGGCGCGGCTGGCGCCGGAGTGAGGAGGGCGCAAACCTAGGAATTGTGTGACGAAGCGCGTGCTATAACCCACCGCCACGGGCAGGATAAAAATCCATAGCGCCAACTCGACCCACATGCCGTCCCAGACCTTGGGATAGGCCGCCGTGCCGGTCGGCGCCGCCAACGCTCCGCCGAGGTTGACCAGCAGCGTGAGCCCGAGGCCGGCAAATCCGGCTATGCCCAGAATCGAAGCCAAATCCAGCGGCTTCTCCTTGGTCCCGCGTTCCCGCGCAGCGCGCCCGGGAACCACGATCAGCAGATATTGGCTGAGCGCAAACGCCACCAGTTCGAAGACCGCCGAAACCACCATCCAGCGCGGCGGCAAGGTGGCGATGCCGGCCAGCCAGCGCAGCGCCACGCCGACGGTCCACAGCGCCCATGTGCCCCACGCCAGCGCCAGCGGGCGCAAGGGCAGCCCCCGGAACTTGGGCAGGATATAAAACGAAATGCCCAAGATGAAACTACCCACCCAGCCGAAAACTTGGGCTTGCCCGTGGGCCTGGATCCAGGCGGGCTTGGGCGCGCCCGGCAGGCGGTCGGCGGCGATCAGCAGCAGGTTGCCGACCCCCATGAACGTGCCCGGCAAGGCGAGGAAAAACAAGCCGACGGCGATGAAGGCCGCCAACAGTCGTGCCGCGCGGCGCTCCGGCAACGGGTCGGCGCCGACGGGCACGCCCGCACGTTCACGAGCCGCCGCCGCCGCCCAAAGATCGGGCAAAAGGGCGCTCGTGCTGGATCTCGTGCTCAAGCGCTACGGTGCGGGGCGGTCGCAACCCGCGCCCGGTGATAGGACCGGTCCGGCTTAATGGGAAAGACCGGCGCTGTGCTTGCCAGTGATGGTTTCCACCGTTTGCTCATACAGAATAATCCGGTCAATCAGCGGGTATCCGGGCTCGAAGGTCCAACTGGGATCGCCGTATTTCGGCAGAAGGCGGTCCAAAAACCAAGCCTTCCTTTCACGGTCGTCCAGGATGCGCACCGGCCCCCAGGCAATCACGCTGGTATAAACCAGCGCCGAGTTGCAGGCGTAGGGCTGGCCGCGATGCAGCGGTCCGATCTCCGAAACCTCAACGCAGATCCGTGGGTCGCGCCGGACGTTGGCCAAGAAATGCCCGTCGTGCGCGCCGGTGTGAACGTACAGCCGTTCGCCGCCCTCGTAGATATAGACCAGGGGCACCACATAGGGCCAGCCGTCGGGATCCACAGTCCCCACGTTGGCGATCTTTTGCTGGCGCAGGAACTCACGGGCTTCGGCGTCGCTCATCTGCCGCTTGGCGCGGTACATCTGGCTGCGGCGTCCCATCGGCGGCGCCACCGACGATGACGAGGCGGCGGCGGCAGGCGGGGAATGATCCGGCGGCAAATCCACGGTTTCCTCCTTCCAGGATCGGGCGGCTGAGCCGCTAGCCTACGGCCGGCTTGCCTCGCGCTTCTGGCCGGCGCGGCGCCGTGCAACTGCGGCCGCGCTCCCCGCTGGCGCCCTCCGCCGGGCCACCAGAACTCAGCGCACCCCCGGCGGCGGGCCACCGCAATGAACCCATTATGTTGCGCGCGTCGCCCGGCAGGCATGACTTTTCTCATGGCGCGCCGGTGGCTGTGGCGCGGAAGGCGTGTAACCAAATCTTCGGTGCGGCAATCTCATGGGCTATGAAACCGCATCATCGCTTACTCGCCGCGCCAGCAGTGTTGCTGGCGTCGCTGGCCCTGGCGTTCGCCGCCGCGCCGCGGCCCCACCCGCGGTCCTTTACCGGTCAAATCATGGATAGCCAATGCGCGGCCATGGGGAACCATAACGCGGGCTACAAAATGACCGGCACGCACACGCCGAGGGAATGCACCCTGGCCTGCGTGCGCGCGGGCGGGCATTTCGTTCTTTACAACACCCGGTCGAAAATCACCTACAAACTCGATAACCAGAAAGCGCCTCGCGCCTTTGCCGGCGAGCAGGTGACGGTGATCGGAACCCTGCGCCCTGGCGCCCACACCATCCACGTCGAGGAAATCGAGCCCATCCGCTAGCCTGGGCGGAAGGGAAGGCGGAGCATGCGCCGGGGCGGGTGGATTGGCGTGGCGGTGGCGGCCGCCGTCCTGGCGAGCGTGGTTACCTACGTCGTCCGTTCGGCCTCCATCAGCGCGCTGCCCACGCCCGGGGCTTTAGAAGCCTCGATTGCCAGGAGCGCCAAGAATTATTTCATCCATCGCGCCGCTGACAAGGCGTTGCCACCGCCGCCGCCACGCGCTGTGGCTGCGCTGGCGCAGGGGAAGGCGTTGTTCGGCATGGAGTGCGCCACCTGCCATGGGCAGGATGGGCGACACGCCTCCGCCATTGGCGGCGCGATGTATCCCCGCGCCGCCGACCTCGGTTCCCCGCGGGTGCAGCGCCTCACCGATCGCGAGTTGTTCTGGGTCATTGAAAACGGCATTCGCTTCACCGGCATGCCGGGGTTCGCGCGGATCAACTCAGATGGCGATAACTGGAAGCTCGTGTACTACGTGCAGGGCCTAGGTTCGCATCCCGCACCTGCCGGCAACCCGCGAGTCCATCGCTGAACGTGGGGTAGCCAGATCGCGCTCATTCCACTCCGGATTCCGCCTACAATCGCCGATGTGGGGTCCGTGGTCCCGGTGCTGCCTTTTCCCGAATGGCTGGCCGGGGGGTCGAGTGCCGATCTGCGGATGGTTTTGGCCTCCCTGGCCGTGTTCGCCGCCTCGGCCGACGGTGAATGGCAATATCTCAGCGCCCGTGCCCGCGAACTGACGGGCATGAGCGTGGAAGTCCCGGGTTCCAGCTGGCTGGATTGCACGGCCCCAGCCGAGCGTAACAGGCTGCGCGCCTCCTGGCAGCAGGCGGTCTCCGGTGGTCAGCCCTGGACCGCCGTCGTCCACTGGACGGGCAAAACGCCTGCCACCTGCACTCGGCTGCGCGCCCATCCCATACCCCGCGCTCAAGGCGGCGTTGCCGGCTACCTGGGCGCCGTGGAGGCGATCGCCGATATTCAGGCTGAACAGCGGCGGGATCGCTTCCTGGCCATCGCGCTCGATCCCATTTGCGCGCTGGACTTGTCCAGCCCGTATCTGAAGCGCGTCAACCCCGCCTTCGCGCAAACCCTGGGCTATACCCAAGTCGAGATGCTGGGCCGCCCCTGGCTCGATTTTGTTCACCCTGAGGATCGGGAGCGCAGCTTGCAGCGCCAGGCCGCGCTGCGCATTGGTGCGCCCTCGGCCCGGTTTGAAAGCCGCTGGCGGCATCACAATGGCTCCTATCGCTGGCTGGCCTGGCACGCCTATCCAGCACCGGAGGAGGGCTTGATCTATACCTTCGGCCGCGACATCACCGCCCAGCGTGAGGCTGAAGCCGGCCGCCGGCAGGCGGAGGCGGCACTGCGGCAATCGGAAAAGCTGGCTGCCATGGGCCGCGTCGCCGCCAGCATCGCTCATGAAATCAACAATCCGCTCGCGGCTAGCCTCAATTTTCTCTACTTACTGCGCCAAGACCCCGGACTTTCGGCCCGCTCACAAGAGTATCTGCGCCAGGCGCGTGACGCCCTGGACCGCGTCGCCGTCATCGCCCGCGATACGCTGGGCTATTACCGCGAGCCTGCTCCCATGGAACCCGTCGCCGTGGGCGAGGTGCTGCGCGGCGTGCTGGGCGCTTTTTTCCCGCGCGCTCGGATGCAACAAGTGGCCGTGTCTCGCCGCCTTGAAGACCAGGGCCTGCGGGTGCGGGGCAGCGCTAATGAACTGCGTCAGGTCTTCCTCAACCTGCTGGGCAACGCCGTGGACGCGATGCCCCAGGGTGGGCGGCTGTCGGTGCATCTCTATCGCGCCGGATCCTGGGATTGCGCCCAGCAGCCCGGCTTACATCTGAGCCTAGCCGACAGCGGCCCGGGCCTCCCCCCGGGCTCCCGGGCGCGTGTCTTTGAGCCGTTCTTTACCACCAAAGGTCCCACGGGGACGGGTCTTGGGCTCTGGATCAGCCGCGAGATCATTCGCAAACACGGCGGCGAGCTTTGGGCGCGCAACCGGCTCGGCGCCAGCGGCGCCTGCTTTCATCTCTTTCTGCCCGCCGCCGACGTGGCCGCAGCCTAGGCGGCCCGCACTTGTTCGACCCGCTGCAGCAGTTCTTCGGGCGCAAAGGGCTTGGCCCAGATCTCGAAATCGTGCCCCTGCTGCTGCGCCCGCTCCAGCAAATCCACCGTCGTGGCCTGCCCCGACATCAGCAGCAGTTGGCTGTGCGGCAACTCGTGGCGCAATTGCAAGGCGATATCAATCCCGTTGGCGTCGGGCAGCAAGACGTCCAGCAGAATCAAATCTGGCCGCCAGCGCCGCGCATCCTCCAGACCCGTCTGGCCGTCGTAGGCGCCCATGGCGATCACCCCCCGCGCACGCAGAATCAGCACGATCGAGTCGGTAAGCGTCTTCTCGTCATCCACGACGAGCACTTTCACCCGGTTGGCTGCCATGGCGGGGCTGGTGACCTGATGCGACGTTAGGAGACGGGCGCCACGTCAAGCATAGCCGATTTCTGTTCCCACTCCGAATACAGCTTGGCCCGCTTCTCCTTCTGCTCCTCGTAGCGCGCCACCGTGGATTGGGCTTTGGAGGCGTCGCGGAAGGTTTCATGCCGGGCCATCGCTCCTTCCAACATGCTGAGCTCCGCCTCGACCCGGCTGATGTCGTCCTCGAGTTCTTTCACCGCTCGTTCAATCTGTTCACGCTTCTGCGGATTCATCTTCCGCTTTACCGCCTCGGCTCGTTCCGCCGGGCGCGGTTTCGCCTTGGCCGCCGGCGCCGGCGCATTCCCGCCGCTCGGCGCCGCCTCTCCGCCGTGCTCTTTACGGTAGAGGAAATCCTCGTAATCGCCGTCGTAGACCACGATTCCGCCATCGGCCACCTCCACCACCCGATTGGCCAAGCCGTCAATAAAATGTCGGTCGTGGGAGACGAACACCAGCGTGCCGTTATAGGCCTGCAGCGCCTCCAGCAACACGTCCTTGGCGCGCAGGTCCAGGTGGTTGGTCGGCTCGTCCAGCAGCAGCAGATTGGAGGGCTGTAGCAGCAGCCGCGCCAGCGCGTAGCGGTTGCGCTCCCCGCCGCTGAGCACGCCAATCTTCTTGAACACGTCGTCGCCGCGGAACAAAAAGCAGCCCAGCATGGAACGCAGGTTCGGTCCCATCAGCACCGGGCTGATCGCGGTGAGATCGTCCAGCATCCGCTGCTCCGGCTCCAGAGCCTTGTATTGATCCTGGGCGAAGAAGTCGACCGAGACCTCATACCCCACGCCGCGCTCCCCCCCCGTGAGCGCGTCCTGGCCCGCCATGACCCGCATCAGCGTGCTCTTGCCGGCGCCGTTATGCCCCACCAGCACTACCCGGTCGCCGCGCTCCAAGATGAAGTTGACGCCACGAAAGACCCGCTTTTCGCCATAGCTCTTAGCGGCATTGCGCAACTCCAGCACCCGCCGTCCGCTGGGCTTGGGCTGGGGAAAACGGAAGTGAATCGCCGGCTCCTCGGGCGGGATCTCAATCGCCTCCATTCGTTCCAACTCCTTAATGCGGCTCTGCACCTGCTTGGCCTTGGTTGCCGAGTAGCGAAAGCGGGTGATGAAGACCTCCAGTTGCTCCCGCCGCTCGCGCTGGTTGCGCTCCGCCGCGCGCAGTTGCTCCAGCCGCTGATCGCGCTGCACGATGTAGTTCGTGTAATTGGCGTGGTAAAGCGTCAGCTTCCCGTGCGCCAGTTCGACAATCCGCTCCACCACCGCGTCGAGAAAATAACGGTCGTGGGACACCAGCACGCAGGCGCGGGGGTAGTGCCGCAGAAACTCTTCCAGCCAGTTGCGCGCCTCTAAATCCAGGTGGTTGGTCGGTTCATCCAGCAGCAGGACCTCCGGCTCCGCCAGCAGCAGCTTGGCCAGCGCGATGCGCATCTGCCAGCCCCCACTGAAGGCTTCGCAGGGCCAGTTCATCTGCTCGGGTGGAAAGCCCAGTCCGGCCAGCACCACGCCGATACGCGCATCCACCTCGAAGCCACCGCCCACCTGGAACGCGTGTTGCAGGTGCGCGTAGCGCTCCTGCACCGCGGCGGCTTCCTCGCCGTGCGTGGCGGCGAGCTTCGGCTCCAAGCTCCGCAGCTCCCGCTCCATCTCCCAGAGGTGTGCGAAGACCGTGCGGCATTCCTCCAGCAGTGTCGGTCCGGCCACTGCCAGCCCCTCCTGGGGCAGATAGCCCACCGTTTGCCGCTTGGTCTGCACCAGGCTGCCTGCGTCCAGCGGCTCAAGCCCCGCCAAGATCTTCAGCAGTGTGGTTTTGCCGCTGCCGTTGATCCCCACCAAGCCGACCCTGTCCTGGTCGGAGAGCAGCCAATCCGCGCCGGAAAATAGCGTGCGGCCGCCAAAATGCTTGGCGGCACCAGTGAGTTGCATCATGGTGGGAACGGCCGCGGCGCCCTTGGCCGCGCGCTGCTCTCAGTATAGCGGCCGGTCCCGCCCGACCCGGGCGTTGCTGCCGAGGGCGCAATTGGCGAGCTGCTTTCCACTCCGTCCAACCCCCTCCGGAGGCCGAAGCTCTAGGCGTCTATCCGAGGTCAGTCATGGTCCCCGCCGCGTCCCGTTTGCGGCTCAGCCGCCCGATTCTGGACGGCCCCGCCGCTCCACCCCAAGGCGCCCGCTGGGGCGGGACGTCCGGCAACGGCCGCCCGCCGGCGCTGAGGGCGTCTCCAGGTTGCCGCGACAGGCGCTGGCCTGGCGTCCTGGCCGTCGCGGTGCTCGCCGCGCTGGTGGGCGGCAGCGTCGCGTGTGGCGGCCAGCACTCCGAATTCGCCGCCAGCGCCTCTCCGCCGCCGGTGATCAGCGCCATTCGGCCCGATCTCGCCGTTGCCGGCATTTCCGCAGCGATCACGGTAACGGGCGCCCATCTTAACGAAGCGCGGGTTACCGTCAACGGCGCTACGGTGGCCATCTCCAGCGATGCCGCTGCCTCGCTGGCGTTGACCATACCCGGGACGCTGCTGGCCGTAGGTGCTGCGGATATGGTGGTTACCACCGCCGACGGTTCGGCGTCGGCCAAAATCCCGGTCATGGCGCCGGGCAATGTGGCCGCGGCGGACAATCCGCAAGTGGCGGTCTACAGCCTCTCGGTTCCGGTGGCGGCCAACGTGGCGGTTCAGTTTGGCCCCACTACCGCCTACGGCTGGCCCACCGCCGCCCAGCCGGTGCCAGCGGGCGGCAGCGCCAACCTATTCGTGGCCGGGATGCAGGCCAACGTCACCTACCACATGCAGGCGCGGATCACCCTGCCGGACGGCTCGGTGGTGCTGGATCAAGACCACACCTTTACGCCAATGGGGCCGGACCCAGCGCTGCTTCCCCCCCTGGCGCCGACTCCCCCTACGGGCTCGCCGGTCGGCGGAGTCGAAATGCTCAATGTTTGGGACATCACCGGCCACAAAATCCCGGTCGTGGTCGCCGACACCGCCGGCCACGAGCTTTGGTACTACAGCCCGGGCGAGACCGACCTCGAGATGACCCCCAGCCGCTTAGCGCCCGACGGCGATATTGTCCTCTGCCTCGAGGCCCCTTCGACGCAGGAGATCCACGACCGCTCCGCCAGCGGCGTCCGCGAGATCACGCTCGGCGGCGGGACGGTCCGCGAGATGCGCGTACCCGCCCTGAATGCGGCGCTTGCCAACGCCGGCTCGAATTTGGTGCTCGCCGGCCTCAGCCACGATGTGCTGCCTTTGCCCAGCGGCCACACGGTGCTTTTGGCGGAGACCTATAAGACCTTCTCGAACTTAACCTGCTGCCCGGGCCAAAGCACCACCCTCATCGGACCCGCCTTGGTGGACCTGGATGCGAACTGGAATGTGGATTGGTGGTGGAACGGCTTCAACTATCTCGACCCGAACCGGATCGTGCCCGGATTCTCGCCCTACCCACCCGACTGGACGCATGCCAATGCCCTAATGTACACGGCCGACCACGATTTGCTGTTGTCCCTGCGCCACCAGTGCTGGATCCTCAAAATTGACTATGCGGATGGCGCCGGCTCCGGCCAGGTGCTCTGGAAGCTTGGCTACCAAGGGGATTTCAGCCTCGCCGGCGGCAATCCCAGCCAATGGTTTTACGGCCAGCACATGCCGGAAATTCTCAAGGACGACGGCCACCAAATGACGTTGGCGGTCTTCGACGATGGCGATTATCGCGTCCTGAACACGAGCACGCCCCCCCGGAGCAGTGCGGCCTGAATGGCGGCCCGGCCTGCTATAGCCGCGCGGTGATCTATCAAATTGACCAGGACGCCCATACCGCCAGCGTGGTTTGGCAGTTCGAGCCCGGCATGTACTCGTCCTGGGGTGGCGACGTCCATCAGTTGGTCAATGGCGACGTCGAGCTGGACCTAGCCGCCGGCGGTCCCCAGGGGCAGTCGGTGGTGATGGAGGTGACCGGTGGCGCCGCGCCGCGGGTGGTCTGGCAGATGCTGGAAGGCCAGAACGTCTATCGCGCCTTCCGCATCCCCAGCTTGTACCCCGGCGTCACCTGGCCGGCGCCGGACGCCGCGCCGTAGCCGCTGCCCGCGGCGGTGGCAGCGGCTTCAGGCCGATGCCCCGGGTCAGGGCCGGAATGACCCCCTTGCCCTCATAGACCGTGTAGAAGCGATCCGCCGGCAGGCTCCGCAACGTGTCCACGATACCACTGGGCCAGTGAATGACGATCCGTTGCGCCGTCCTGTCCTTTCCCAGTCCGAACTGGATGCGCAGGTCGCTTTGCGAGATGAAACTGCCCCCGCTGCGGACTTCCTGCATCGTCTTCAGTCCATCCTGATACAGCATCACCTCCGCCCCCAGCGCAGCGCGGTTGGACTTGACACCGATCAAATGCAGGTTAATGAAGTGCCCGATCGGGCCGAGGTTCTCATACAGTGACGGGCGCTGGTTCATGTTGTTGACCACCACCTCGAGATGCCCGTCGTTGAACAAATCTCCCACCGCCAGTCCGCGCGCCGACATGTGCAGCGACAGAGCCGCCCCGGCCTGCGCCGTGATGTTGGCGAATTTGCCGTCATGCAGGTTGTAATACAGCACCTTCGGCTGGCGGTACGTGGTCCCCAGCCCCTTCCCATCCACCTCCGGGTAGACCATGCCGTTATTGATGAAAATTCCCGGCCAGCCGCTGTTGTCATAATCCAAGAACGCCACGCCCCAGCCCAGCCAGCGGCTGACGTCGCCCAGTCCCGCCTCATAGGTGACGTCGTCGAAGGTCCCGTCGCCTTCATTGCGGTAGAGCGTCGGCGTATCGTCGGAGAAATTCGTCTTCACGATGTCCAGGTTGCCGTTGCGCAGATAATCGCCCGCCGCCAACCCCATGCCCGCCTGCTCCGCGCCGTCGCCGTTGAAGGCCACCCCGGCCATGGTGGCCACATCGGTGAAGCTGCCGTTGCGGTTGTTGTGGTACAGGATGTTGGGCGTGGAGTCGTCGCTGAGGTAGATGTCATCCCAGCCGTCGTGCGTGTAGTCGCCGGTCAGGGGCGTGAAGCCGTAATAGCCATGCGGATGATTGATGCCCGCCGCCGCGGTCACGTCCGTGAAGGTCCCATTGCCGTTGTTGCGGTAGAGTGCGTTGGTGGTGCCGGGCAGGCCCTGGGGCCCGCACATCACTGGGATGCCCTTCCATTGGCACCATGGGCCCTGCCCGGGCTTGGGCACGCGGTCGTAATGAAAGTCCACGTAGCGCGCCACGAACAGGCTGGCGTAGCCGCTGTGGTTGTAATCCGTGAAGGCGCACCCGGTGCTCCAATGTCGTTTTTTGGTGTACAGCCCCGCCTGCCGGGTCACGTCCGTGAACGTGCCGTTGCCGTTGTTTCGGTACAGCGCGTTATGGCCCCAATAGGTGACGAACAAATCCAGGTAGCCGTCGTTGTTGTAGTCGCCGACGCAGGCGCCCTGGCCCCATCCTGGGTGGCCCCACAGCCCCGCCTGCTTGGTGACGTCGGTGAAGGTCCCGTCGTGGTTGTTGCGGTAGAGCCGGCCGATGGGCGCTGCGCCTTTGGGAAAGCCCGCGACCGTCGAACCGTTGGGCAAATACACGTCCGGCCAGCCGTCGTTGTTGTAGTCGAAGGTCACGGCCCCGTTGCCGGTGGTCTCAATGATGTAGTCCTTCTTCTTGTCCCCACCGTAGACGTCCAGCATCAACAGCCCGGCCGGCTTCGCGATGTCGACGAAATGCACCGGCGGGATATCCTTCACCGGCAGGGCCGTTGGGCGAGGCCGGGCGGCGGGCCGTTGCGCCAGCACGGCTATTGCCAGCGCCGCCGGCACTGCGGCGACGGCAAGCCAGGCGCGTGGCTTGAGGGGCCGGCTGGAGCGCCCGGCAACTCCAAGTGGCCGCAGAAGGTGGAGCATGGGGTACGAAAGAGCGGGCGCGTGGCCCGCCGGGCGGCATCGCACCGCCCATTGTCTTTAACTTACCATCGGGAGGGCGGCCCAGCCGCCCATTTCTGGACGCCGCTCCCCGTGGGAGCGGCTGGATTGCGGCGGCACGCGCCAGCCTGCGATTGCGCCGCGGAACCTAGCGACGCCAAGCGCGCCTGGGAGGCCGTCGAGCGGTGCAGCGGGGCAGGCACGCGTGCTTGCCTCCGGCGGAGCGGTTTGCTTGCCCGGCAGCCGATACGGCTGCCGAGCAGGGCTCGTGGGACAGGCGTCGTCGCCTGTCGGTCGGCCACGGCGTGGGGCAGGCGCGCCAGCTTGCCGCCGGTCGTCGCGGCCCCAACCGGGGGGCTGATGGTGGCGAGGCAGAAGGCGGCCGCGAGAGGAGAGGGAGCGCCATGTGCGGGACATATTGGTTGGGCATTGACCTTGGCGGCAGCAATAGCCGGCTGGCCCTGGCGGGCGCCGACGGCGCGATCCGCGCCCGCGCCGCCGAGCCGCTCTCTCCCTTGACCCCCGGTGATCCCATCGAAAGCCTGCTGGCACAATGGGACTCCCTCCGCCACCAAGCCGAGCAAGCCGCCGCCCCCACCGGCCGCCTCACCGGCGTCGGCCTGGCAGTTCCCGGCTTTGTCAGCGCCGCCGACGGCACGGTCAGCGTTTTAGCGAACCTGTTTGGCGATGCCCGCGACATCCCGCTGCGCGATCGCCTGGCCCGCCGCTGGGGCGTGCCGGTCTGGATGGAAAACGACGTCAAAGCCGCCGCGCTCGGCGAGTTGGCGCACGGCTGGGGCCGCGAAATCGCGTCCTTTATTTTTGTCGGCATCGGCACCGGCACCTCCGCCGCCGCGGTCTTCCATCGCGAGTTGTGGCGCGGCGCCCGCGGCCAAGCCGGCGAAATTGCCTTCGCCCTCACCGGCCGGGAGTTTCTGGGCCAGGAGTTCGGCGAGCACGGCTGCCTGGAAAGCTTCGCTAGCGGCTACGGCATCGGCCGCCAGTGGGCCGCACTCTCCGCTGCCTCGGTGGCGGGAAACAACGTGGCCGCCCTGGCTCCGGCGGTCTTCGCCGCCGCCGCCGGCGACGCCCGCGCGGCGGGCATCCTTGCTGCCGCCTGGGATCATTTGGCCGTCGGCCTTAGCGGCGCCATTGCCATGCTGGACCCGGAAGCCGTGATTCTCGGCGGAGGCATCGGCCTGCGCCCGGAGCCGGCCCTCGAACTCGGCCGTCGGCTCGGCGCCGCCCTGCCCTACTTTCCTCTTCGCGTTCTCCCCAGCCAACTGGGTGCCGACGCGCAGCTGTTGGGGGCCTTGGCCGGTGCGCGCGAGCTCCCCCAGCACGGGCGGGTGTAACCTCATGCCAGCATGAACCGGCTCAAACGCCTGGCTCGCGTGAGCGCTTGGAGGGTCATAT
>JBOGKW010000042.1:0-20341 GCA_050746205.1 Terriglobales bacterium
GGCTTCCAGCCGGGCGTGTAGTGCCGCGCCGGCCGCCAGGTCGCTGGCGATCGGCTGCCCAGCCGCCTGCTTGCGCAGCGTGTCGCGGCGCCAGGTCTCGAACTCCTCGACCCAGGCCTCGATAGTGAACTCGTAGTCGGCATTGCGCGCCAGGGCGAACTCTCCGCTCCAGCGGTCATTGCCCAGCGCCGCCATCGGCGCCCGCTGCCACGCCGGGGCAGGCTCGGCCGCGACCCGGAACATAAGCGCCGCCCCGAGCACGTCGTGGCCCTCTTTGAAAATATCCGCCTCGACTGCGACCCGGTCGCCTTGGATGCGCTTGACCGGAAAGCGCCCGCTGTCCACGTGCGGCGCGACGTTCTCGATGACGATGTTTTGACCGGCCAGCGGATGGCGCGGGCTGCGGCCGCGCGGGGAACGAGAACGAGGAGCCGCCATATAGGCAGAGTACCGCGGCCCCGGCGGCCGGTTTGGGGCTGCCACGGGCAGCGCCTCATCGCCGCAACTTGGAGACACCCTGGAAGCCAGCGGGCGTCCGTTGCCGTCGCCGCAGCCCAGCCGCCCAGAATCGGGCGGCTGCGCCGCTTGGCCCCGCATGGGCGAGGCTCCGCGCTATTGCCAGCTCGGCCCGGGCGCAGGCGCGGCCCGTGATTGGGTCAGCGCACTCGATCTGGAAATGTTCCCGTCCTGGGTGCGCAAATAAATCAGAGCGCCGCCGCCGCCCGCGGCGCCCTGCGCCGCCGCCTGGCCGTTGTCGCGTTGCACGGTCACGCCCCAGTCGCCAAAAATATCGCCGTTGCGGGCCAGCGCGTCGAGCCGGAATCCGGCGCTTTGCGGCCAGCCCAGGGCGATGTCCCCGTTTCCGTCCCGAATGCTGACCGATCCGAGTTTGGCCCCCGCCGCGGGCAGGGCCGCGACCGCTCCATTCTGGTCGCGGACGCTCAAGCTCCCCTGAAAGGCTCGGATGGCGATATCGCGGCCGTGAGTGCGGATTTGGAGGTCGCGGGCATCGGCGGCCGTCAGGCCCTCACCGGTCAGATCCAGATTGCCGTGCAAGGCGGCGCAGGTGATCCGGGTGTCGCCGGTGAGCAGTTCGAAGCCGGCGGGCAAATCCGCCAAGGAAACGTCCCCGTAGGAGTTCCCGCTCATCTCCACGCGCCCGCGGGCATGGTGCACGGTGAGATCGCCGCCGCCCTGGATGTCCACGCTTTTTTCCACGTCTTCCACCACAATGGGTCCGCCGCCACCGTGGATCGTCACCGCGGCCGCGGCCGCATCCACCGTAACCGTACCATCCTGGGTCGTCAAGCTGAGCGGCGCAGCCCAATGGAGCACCTGAATGTCGCCATGGTCCAGCGTGATGGTGACGGGCGTGCCGGCAGGCAGGAACAAGCGCAGTCGGGACCGCAGGCGGTCGCTGGGGTGATCGCCCGCCGGCCGGACCAGCCAGACCCCGCCGCTGGCCGCCATCTCCGGCGCCGCGGCGTCAAAGCGCGACTGCGCGGCGGATTGCGATCCAGCGCGCACGCTGTCCTCGACCGAGGCGCGGATGGCCTGCCCCGGGGTGGCTACCAGTTCCACGCTGGCGCGGCTGGCCCGCACGACCACCGGCATGCCGGCGGGCAAGGCGGCTTGGGCGTGGGCCGGAAAGTTGTACTCCTGTTCCCAAGGCGCGCCCCCTTGCCAATCGCCGTTCCAGTGCCAGTGCGGCAGCGAGAGAGAAGCCGTAAGGGCGAGCCCAAAAATGATTACCACCACCAGCAGCGCCACTTCGCCGCCACTCAGTCCGCCGACGCCCGGCTCGGTGTAGTGCTCGACCAGGCGCACGATCCCCCACACGATCAGCAGTGCCGGCCAGTAATGCGCGATCAAGCGATAGGCGTCGAAGCCCGGGAGCCGGTTGCGAAGCAGGAACAGCACGCCGATGGCGATCAGCACCAGCGGGCCGAAAATCGAGTGCCGGTGGTGATGGCGATAGCCGTTGTCCATGTCACCGCCTCCAATCCGGATCGTCATGGTGGCGGTGCGGGATGGCGCGTTGCGCCAAGCCGACCGCTCCGATGGCGATGAGGAGGATGGGCCAGGTTTGATCGAAACCCCAGCGCGGCATGGTCATCTGGAGCAGAAACAGCACGCCCAAGGTGATCAGCACCACCGGCCCGGTGATGCCGCGGCTGCGGCAGGCGGGGCAGTCCCGCGGCGGAATTGGGCGGGAGGGCGGCGGCGCGGCCATAATCGGGGGCGGGGGTCCTTTCCTTAACTCTGGCGTCGCCGCTCCAGCATCAGCGCGCCGATGACGATCAGTAACACCGGCCAAAAATACCGCAGGACATCGAAGGCGAACAAGTTGAGGCTGCGCAGCAACAGCACCGCGCCGATAGCGATCAGCACGACGGCGCCCGTCGGGGCGGTGAAATGCACCGCGCCGAAGCCGGGAACCTCGGCCAGCGGCTGGCCCAGCTCCAAGGCCCGAGCGGTGCGGTAGGAGTCAATGACCATGTAGAAGTAAAACGCCGCCGCGCCGATGCCAAAGATCGTGCCGAAGGCCTGATGGCTCATGGACACCAAAAAGCCGAAGATGACCACTTGCAAAAAGGCTTTGAAATACTGCCCGTTGTAGATCGCGCCGACCCCGGGGATGAAGCCCAATGCCAGGGCCACGCCGGCGTTGGGCACGCCCGGGCGCAGCGGCGGCGCCCCGGGCTCCAGGGGATCGCCGGCATGGGTCGCGGCCGCGGCGGCCGCTCCGGCGCCCGGCCCGGCTTCGGCCGCGCCATAGCCGGCGCCGGCAGCCGCGTAGGCAGCGCCACCGCTGGGGCCGGGAGGCGGGTTGACGCCCGCCTGCCGCGCCAGGCAGTTCTGGCAGTAGATCACGCCGTAGATGTCCCGCTGATCCTCGGAGCAAAGCGGACGGCCGCAGAGGCGGCAGTAGGCGGTGGCCGTGCGCTCGGGATGTTGATAACAGTTCATAGTGCGAAACGTCCGGCCGCCCGTGATGCCGCCGGGCCCGTATTCCAACTCCACTGCGGCTCGCCGCCGCGGGGCCAGTCCGAGTGATTGCGCTGTTGCGGCGAGGGCGCCACATTGCGCTGGGCGGGGGATTGCCGCAGCGCCGCCTGAATATCGTAAGCCAGCTTCAAATCGTCATAATACCGTGCGCCCCGCGCCACCCCCCGGTGCAGCGACGCTTGTACGCCCTGCGCCAGGCGCGTCGGGGTCCAATCCCGCCACTGGACATGGCGCAAATTCACGCCAGCGACGTTCAGGCCCAGGCTAAACGCAAATAAAACGACGCCGAAGGTCATCGCCAGGCGCGGCTGCCAAACGCTCCGCGCCAGCGTGCGGCTCGTCTCCCGCCAGCTGATCCAGCGGCGCTGGCTGCTGGTGCGGGCCAGCACCGCCGGCAGCCACCCGACCGGCGGCGTCACCGGGGGCAGCTCCGCCAGCCCGGCGCGCGCCACGCGCAGCAGGGCCGACAGTTCGGCGCAGGCCGGGCACTCGCGCAGGTGCTCGCGCATCGCCGCCGCGATCTCCGGCGGCAAGGCGCCGTCCTGAAAATCGCTCAGCGCCTCTTCAAAGGCGGAACATGGAAAATGCGTACCCATTGCTTCCACCGCCTAAAGCCGCGCCGCCTGTCCCGCCGCCCCACCCAGGCGGCCCCGCAGCAGCCGCGCCAACTCGATCCGTCCGCGATTGATGCGGGATTTCACCGTCCCCTCGGGAATGCGAAGCAGGGCGGCGATCTCCTTGTACTCCAAATCCTCCAGATCCCGTAAGATCACCGCTTCCCGCAGTTCGGGCGACAGCCGGGTCAAACCGGCCTGAATTTGCTCCCGCATCTCCCGCCGCAAAAGCCCGGCATCCGGCGCCCGGTGGGACGCCTCGGCGGGGTCCAGGGGCCGCGCGTCGCCGCTGCCGGCCATCAGAACGCCGGCTTCGAGCGAGTCCGTCAGTCGGTCATTTTTCCGCCGCCGATAATGGTCAATCAGAAGGTTTCGCGTCAGACTCAGAATCCAGGTTTTGAGGCTGCCTTGCTCCGCCCGGAACTGTCCCAGGTTTCGGTATACCCGCAGGCAGACCTCCTGGCTCAGGTCATCGGCGTCTTCGGCGCGGCCAGTGAAGCGATAGCACAAGCTATAGATTTGGCGGGAATGCGCCTGGAGGATCGCCTCCCAAGCGGAGGCATCGCCGGCGAGACAACGAGCTACCAGTTGCCGATCTTCCACGGTCGCTTTCGCCGCGTGGGCCGGCGCCAATGCGGCCACCGGCGTCACGGCACGAGCAAGGCAGCCCACCGGCCCGGGCTCACCTTCATAGACTACGCTGAGGGCGCTCACCCCAAGGTAAACGAAATCCGGCCGGGGGAGGTTCCATCCAGAGTCAGGGGGGCCAGGGCGAGGGCGGCGCCGAGGCCCATCGCAGCCGGCGTCTATAATACTAGCTAGCCTATTGATTTTGAATGCCTAATTCCGCCACTCGGGTTCAGTCCCCTGGCCCAATAGGCGGGGTGAACCTACCCCGCGGGCAGTTGTCCGGCGCCGATGGCGGCGTCAAGATGTCCCTGTGACCAAGCGGCGCCGTCTAATTTTGAGCGTGTCGGTGCTGGCGGCTCTGGTGGCCGTTGGTTGGCGGCAGGTGAACAGCAGCCCGGAGTGGCACAATTTCACCTGGCAGGCCGTTTGGCGCGCTACCCGGGATGCCAAGCTGTCGTTCCTACTCGGCGCCATCGCCTTGATCTATCTCAGTTATTTGCTCCGTTCCCTGCGGTGGAGCACGCTGATGACGCCCCATGGGCGATTCTGGCCGATTCTTCGGGGTACGCTGATCGGCTTCACGGGGTTAGCGATCTTTGGCCGCCCCGGGGAGTTTGTGCGGCCGTACTACATCGCGCGCACGCATCGCATGCCTGTATCGCCGCAGTTGGCCGTCTGGTTGCTCGAGCGGGCGTTTGATATGGCGGCGACGTTGCTGCTGGTGATCGCCGCCGTGCTGCTGAATCCCGGCTTTGCCGCCTCCGGAGCCACCTCCGACGCGCTGCGGCGGGCGATATGGGTCTTAGGCGTTCTGATTGTGTTGGCCCTGGTCGGCATCGGCCTATTCCATCGCTACCACGACAAGGTTCGGGGCTATGTGCGCCGTCGCCTGGGCCGCACCAGCCAGGCGCTGGCGCAGCGCGCCGAGCATTTCCTCCGTACCTTGGCCATCGGAACTCAAGCGCTGGCGGCGGGCGGCAAAAACCTGATCCTGTCTTCTTTCTATACCCTGTCGATGTGGCTGGGGGTGGGCGTGGCGGTGTGGCTGGTGGTGCAAGGATTTCCCGGGATGGTGCCCGGTTTCAGCTATGCCGCGGCGCTGCTGCTGTTGGGCTTTCTGTTGATCGGATCGTTGATTCAGTTGCCCGCGGTCGGTGGCGGAGTGCAGGTGCTTTTGGTGCTGGGCTTAACGGAGGTGTTTGGCGCGCCCGCGGCCAGCGCCGCCAGCGCAGCGCTGTTGATATGGCTCATCGCCTTTTACGCGGTCGCTCCCTTGGGGGCGGCATTGGCGGCGCGGGAGCATCTCTCCTGGCGCCGATTGGAGCACGACGCGGAATTAGCCGAGCGCGAGGCATAACCTTCCGACCCTGGTTGGGCATCCAAGCCCAGCGTGTTGGCCGGCATGCGTGTGGTGGTCACCGGCGGCGCCGGTTTTCTCGGCAGCCATCTTTGTGAGCGCCTTCTGGAGCTCGGCCATGACGTCCACTGCGTGGACAATCTGTCCACGGGGCAGCGCGAAAACCTAGCCTCCCTGTACGAGCACCCGGGATTTCATTTCCATTGCCAGGACGCCTGCGATTACCTGTCGGTGCCCGGCCCGGTGGATGCGGTGCTGCACTTGGCCTCGCCGGCGAGCCCGACCGACTACGCTCGCCTGCCCATCGCCACCCTGACGGTGGGATCCCGCGGTACGCACCGCGCGCTGGGGTTGGCGCGGGCCAAGGGAGCGCGGTTCCTGCTCGCCAGCACCTCGGAAACGTACGGTGACCCCCAGATCCATCCCCAACCGGAAAGCTATTGGGGCCATGTAAATCCCATCGGCCCGCGCTCGGTCTATGACGAGGCCAAGCGCTTTGCCGAGGCCCTGACGATGGCCTACCATCGGGCCCATGGCCTGGACACACGGATCGTGCGCATCTTCAACACCTACGGTCCGCGCATGCGTCCGCGCGACGGCCGCGTGATCTCGACGTTCGTGCGCCAAGCGCTCAGCGGGGAGCCGCTGACCGTCGCCGGTGACGGCCGGCAAACGCGGAGCTTCTGCTATGTTTCCGACCTGGTCGAGGGTTTGCTACGGCTGTTGGCGTGTGAGCACCCGCAGGCGCATGCGCCGGTCAACCTCGGCAACGCCGAGGAGCATGCCGTGGCCGTGGTGGCTCGGCTGGTCCTGCGCTTAACTGGCAGCGCTAGCCCGATCGCGTTCGTGCCCTTGCCAGCCGATGATCCCAAGGTGCGGCGCCCGGCGTTGGATCGGGCGCGGCAACTGCTGGGGTGGGAACCGGCGGTCGGTTTGGAGGCAGGCCTGAGGTGGACTATCGCCTGGTTTTCCCGCGTTTTACCACCCGCGGCAGCCGCGGGGTTTGCGGAATGCGGCGCCACCCCACCCGCGCCAGCCTCCGCCACGCATTAGCGCCGCCGCCTCGTGGCTGCGTCGAGTGGATTTACTAGCCCGCCGAGTGGAGTTATACTCCAGCCGCGAGGCGCTTGCATTGTCCCGGCGATTCGGCTTGGTGCTGGTTGCGCTACTCTCCGCAGCCCTGCTGCGTTGTGGCGGAGGGGGCAGTGCGCCGCCCTCCAATTCCGGCCCCGCCGGACCGGCGGTTCCCACCCAGGTTACCGGGTTAACCGCCGATGCCGCCGTGGCGAAAGTGAGCCTGTCCTGGACCGCCGTTTCCGGCGCCACTTCCTATCAGGTGCAGCGCGCGGCGAGCAGCACGGCGCCGTTCGCCGTCATCGCCTCGCCCACCGGGACCAGCTACGCCGACACCAGCGGCCAGGCCGGCGACACCTACTATTACCAGGTGCTGGCCGTGAATGCGGCGGGCAACGGGCCACCCTCGGCGGCGGTCTCCGCCACGCCTTGGGGCAGCCAGTCGGCGACGATCACCGTCAACGCCTACGCCGACCGCCACCCCATTAGCCCCTTGATTTACGGCGTCAACTTTCCGCCCAGCGAGGGCTACATACAGGACTCCGGCGCTACCTTCATCCGTTGGGGCGGCAATGCCAGCTCCAGCTACAACTGGAAAAACTTTTTCGCCGATTCCGCCGCTGACTGGTACTTTCAGGACAACGTCTTCGCCGCGCTGGGCTTGAACACCAGTTCCACCGGCGCGAATTCGGTCACTTTCGTGCAGGACGTGGTCCAGGCCGGGGCCGATCCCCTCATGACCCTTCCCATGCTGGGCTGGGTGGCCAAAGGCGGCCCGGAAGATTACAGCTTCTCGGTGCAGAAATACGGCTACAAGCCCTGCGCGACGAATCCCTACGTGGCCGACGATGGCGAGGGAATTCAATTCGCCACCGGCTGCCCCGGCAGCACGCCCGAGTTCGTGCCCGCCAATCCGGTCTACGTGACCAACAACGACACGAACGACGCGAACGTGCCGTTGCTGGATCAGCCCGGCTCCAACGACCCCGCCGGTTCGGTTTATCGCAACCAATGGGTGGCGGTGTTGACGCCCGCCTTCGGCGCGGCGCCGCATTTCTACGACATGGACAATGAGCCGATGCTGTGGTCCTCCACCCATCGTGATGTCCATCCGCAACCGGTTACCTACGACGAGTTGCTGCAGGACTTCACCGCGGAGGCGGGAAACCTGAAGAGTTGGGATCCGCAGGCGCTAACCTTCGGGCCCGTCTCCTGCTGCCGGGAGTTCTATTGGAACTCCGCCGCGGGATCCACGGACAAACAGGCCAACGGGAATGAGGATTTCTGGCCCTGGTGGTTGAACAACGTTGTGTGGGAGGGCGATGTCGAAGGCCAGAGCCTGCTGAACGTCTTCGACTTCCACGCCTATCCGGAAATCAATGCGCCGCCGGCGGGCGCGACGGCGGCGCAGGTGGATGCCTTGGCGCTGCCCTCAACCCGCGGCTGGTGGGATACCACTTACACGAGTCCGGGCTGGATCGGCTCCAACGTCGCCACCTCGATGCAGCCGCTGCCGCACGTGGAAGCGCGGCTGGTGCGGGCGGAAGCGATGGTGAATGAGATCGCTCCCGGCCTGCCGCTGAGCATCACGGAATGGAATTTCTCCCAGTCCGGCGAAGACCCCATCGCCGTGGCGCTGACGGATGCTGAGGCCTTCGGGTTGCTGGGGCAGTATGACTTCTACGCTGCCGCGCGCTGGGAGGCGCCCGATCCCACCCAGGCGGCGCCTTCCTACCAGGTGCTGAAGCTGTACCGGAACTACGATGGCCAGCACGACGGCTTCGCGCCGATCTCCATTGCGGCCACCAATGACTGTGGCGCAAACGCCGCCAATCCATTCGATTGCAGCACCTTCGCTGCGATCAACTCCGGCGCGACGGAGCTGACGTTGATGGTGGTCAACAAAAGCCCCGATGACGTGCTGGCGGCGGCGCTGAATCTTCAGAACTTCACTCCCGCTCAGGTGGCCACCTACGCGGTAACCGCCGCCAACCCCCACCAGATCGTGGCCACGCCGCCGGTCGCGTTCAACGCGAACATGACGTTTCCGCCCTATTCGGCGACGCTGCTCGTTCTGACCGGACAGGGTACGCCGGCGACCACGGAGTGGAGCTTGCTGCCCACGTTGCCGCCCGTGGCGACACCGTGGACGCCGCCGCCGGTGATGATGGTCTCCGCGGGTGGCGTGGCCACGTTCCAGCTCACCCCGGCCGCCGGCGGCACGGTGAAGATCACCGCAGCGACCGCCGACACGCCGCTCTCCGCCCAGGTGGTAACCCTCGCCTCCGGGGCCACGGAGATCGAGATTTCCGCTCCCGCCAACGCCCTTCCCGGCTTTTATCACTTCCAGGTCACGGGAACGGATGGCGGTGGCGTCACCACCACCCAGGACGGCATGGTGGAAGTCGGCCTGCCGGCGGCGACGCTGACCGCCACGGGCGACCAGCAATCGGCGCCCGCCGGCTCGGCCGTAACGCTGTCGGTGACCGCCAACCCCGGCAGCAGCGGCGCGGCCCCGGGCGGGCTGGATGTCCTGTTCAACATTGTGTCCGGCGGCGGCAGCTTGGCCCCGTTCTCCGGGGTTGAGCCGGTGGCGCTCAGTGCGAATGGCGCGATGATCTTGGTCCCCACCAACGCCAGCGGGACAGCCAGCGTCACGCTGACGTTGCCGGCCACGGCGGGCGCGGTCCACGTGCAAGCCGAAGCGCCCTACCCGATTGGGCATCCGTTGTACGTCTTCCAGGAGACGGCGCAGTAGCCGCCCCCGGCACCCCCAGCGCAGGCCTGCGCTTCCGTGGGGCAGGCGTCTCGCCTGCCTGTGGCGTGGGTCGGCTCTCTAGCCGGTCATGTGTGGGGCGGGCCCTCAGCCCGGGAGCCGGCGCCCCCAAGGCCGTCCGCGGCCTTGGGTGGGAGAACGACGCCGTGCGACGCATATCGCCCCCCGAGCCTGGCCGCGGTTCTCCCGCCACGCCTGATAACATGTAGTGCCATGTCCTCGGCGGCGGAGCCACTGCGGGCCGGTACTACTGCCGGCCCCTACCGAATCGAGGGCGCGTTAGGGGCGGGGGCGATGGGGGAGGTCTACCGCGCGCTGGACACGCGCCTGGGCCGCGAGGTGGCGCTGAAGTTGTTGGCCGCCGGGGCTGCGGGCGCCGACCCCGATCGCCAGCGCCGCTTCGAGCAGGAAGCGCGGGCGGTGGCGGCGCTGAATCACCCCAATCTGCTGGCGATTTATGACGTCGGCGAGCTCGCCGGCCGGCCATTTTTGGTCACCGAGTTGTTGACCGGGGAGACCCTGCGGCAGCGGTTGAAGGCCGGGCCGCTGCCCTCGCGCAAGGTGGCCGAATATGGCGCGCAGATCGCCGCCGGACTCGCCGCCGCTCACGCGCAAGGGATCATTCACCGGGACCTGAAACCGGAGAATCTATTCGTCACGGACGACCGCATCAAGATCCTGGACTTCGGCCTCGCCAAGGTCCAGGAGTTAGCCGCCGCCCGTGGCGCGGAGGAAGTAAGCCCGTCGTCCGCGCCGACCCTCACCGCGACCGTGCCCGGCGCGGTGCTGGGAACCGTCGGTTACATGGCGCCGGAACAGGCGCGGGGGCAGGCGGCGGATGCGCGCTCGGATATTTTCAGCTTGGGCGCGGTTCTGTATGAGATGGCCGCGGGCAAACGGGCGTTTCAGGGCGCCAGTGCCATTGAAACGCTCAGCGCCATCTTGCGCGAGGACCCTCCTGAGTTAGCGGCCTCCGGCCGCGACCTGCCACCGGGGCTGGTGCGGCTGATTGATCGCTGCCTGGAAAAATCCCCCGCGCGGCGGCTGCAAAACGCGCAGGATGTCGCCTTCGCCCTGGAGAACGTCACCGGTTCGGGTTCCGGCAGCCAGATCGCCCCGCCGCCGCTCCCTGGGCCGGCCGGAACGCGGTTCCGCTGGTGGCCGGCCGCGGCAATCGTGCTGGCTGCGGTCGCGACGGGGCTGGTCACGTGGGCTTTCCTCCGCGGCCGTTCCGCGCCCCTGAACTTCACACAGCTCACCTTCCGCCAGGGGACGATCAGCAACGCCCGCTTTGAGCCCGGCGGTGGCATCGTCTATTCCGCCCGTTGGGGCGCCGGAACCGGCAGCTTTCAAATCTACGAACAGCGCCCGGGCGATCAGTATCCGCACCCTATCGGCCTGGCGGCAGGGCTGGCGGATATTTCGGCGTCGGGCGAACTTGCGGTGCTTGAAGGATGCCGGTCGGCTTTCTACACCGCCTGCCGGGGGACTCTGGCCACCACGTCCGCCTCCGGTGGCGCGGCGCGGCAGCGCGCCAACGATGTTATCTATGCCGCCTGGTCCCCGGACGGACGGCAGTTGGCCGCAGTGCGCCAGACCCGGGCGGGAGTCCGGTTGGACTATCCGCTGGATCACCTGCTATGGCGCGGACAGCCCGGCGAGATGTTCTCTAGCCCCCGCTTCTCGCCCGATGGCCGCTGGATCGCATTCGTTGACAACCCACCCGGCATAGGCGACGCCGGGAACGTGGAGGTCATCGCCGCCCGCGGCGGCCGACCGAGGGTCTTGGCCCACGGCTTTAACTCCATCGAGGGCCTGGCCTGGGCGCCGGACGGACGGCACATCGAGATTGCCGGCTCGATCCGCACGGATATGGCCGATGCGGTCCGCTCGATTTCCCTCTCGGGCGCCGACCGCGTGCTGGAGCGGTTTCCAGCCCAGGTTCAGCTGGAGGATTTAGCGCCGGGCGGGCGCATGCTGTTGGCCCGCGAAAGCTGGCCCGTGCAACTGCGCGGCCGCTTCCCCGGCAGTCCGGCCGAACAGGATTTTTCTTGGCAGGATTACACCGCGGTTGGGGCGCTGACGCCGGACGGAAAACAGGTGATCTTTTGCGAAGGAGGCATCGGTGGCGGGCCGCTCTATTCGGCCTACATCCGCCCCACCACTGGCGGACCCGCACTGCGCCTGGGCGATGGCTGGCCGCGGGCGATTTCGCCCGACGGCCAGTACGTCGCTTCCTACATCCCCTCCCAGCCGTCCAAACTGGTGCTGTTGCCCACCGGCGCCGGCAATCCCATCCCGCTGCGCGGCCTCCCGCAGGGTACTACCGGCGTCGTCGCCTGGCTGCCCAGCGGCCAGGCCTTGCTGCTTCTGGCGCCGGCCGGGGATGGCGGCGGGGTGCGGATATACCGCCAGGCCCTTCGCGACGATCGCCCCATGGGACTCCCCCGCGTCATTTCGGGCCCCGTTTTACCTTCAGAGCATCTGCCCGTATCTCCGGACGGCGGGACGGCGCTCGCCTGCAGCGCCACGGACAAACACTGGTATCTCTACCCCACCGCCGGGGGCGCGCCCCATCCCCTCCCAGTCAGGCTGAAGGCCGGTGAATTTCCGCTGCGCTGGTCCACGCATGGCCGCCGCCTCTTCGTCATCAGCGGGACCAAGTTCCCGGTGGGCATTGACGCCATCAATGTCGCGACCGGCCAGCGGAGCACCCTGTTTACCATCGCGCCCCAGAATATGACCGGTGCATTGCCGAATTTATTCGTCGCGCCGGTGATGACGCCGGATGGCAAGTATTACGCCTACAGCATGGCCCGCTATCTTTCCGTCCTCTTCGCGGTCCGGCCCGCGCACTCATCGCGATAGGCCCGGAGCGGTGTACGCGGCGCATCGGGTCGCGTCAACCTGGAGGCGCTCGGAGCGCCAGCGGGCGTCCGTTGCCGGCCGTCCCACCCCAGCATGCGCTGCTGCATGCTGGGGACCCCGGCAGAGCCCAGCCGCAGCGACCACCGGGAGCGTCCAGAAAAAGGGCGGCTGAGCCGCTTTCCACCTCCGCCTATGCCTCGGCGCCGGGTTCTGGCGCCGGCGCGGCCGCGGCGCTGGGCTGCCCGCGCAGGATCTCCCACACCAGCAGCGCCGCGCCGATCACGATGGCGCTGTCGGCGACGTTGAAGGCGGGCCACTCGTAGCGGCCCAGGTAGAACAGCAGGAAGTCCACCACGCTGCCGCGCAGCAGGCGATCGAACAGGTTGCCGCAAGCGCCGCCGAAGATGAGCGCCAGCGCCCAGCCGGTGCGGGCGGTCTGGCTGTGCCGCCACAGCAGGAGGAACACCACCACCAGCGCGAGTAGCGAAAAACCGATCAAAATCGCGCTCTTGAACGGCGCCGGCGAGGCCTGAAACAGACCAAAGGCTGCGCCCGAGTTCTCCACATGGACCAGGCGGAAAAAATGGGGGAGGACCACGATGCTGACGCGCTCCGGCATGCGCTGGATCATGCCCTTCGTGATCTGGTCCAGCGCGAACACGGCCAGCGCAATCAGGAAATAGCGTGCCCGGAACCATCCCGGCGCGGCGGGCGGCGGAGCGGGCACGGAAGTATCGGGGCTCTGGGCTGGCGTCGGGCCCGGCGGCGGCGCGGACATCACTATCCCTATTCTGCGCTATCGCGCATCCCCGCCAGCACCTCCCGGCAGCGCGCGCAGAGCTGGTGGCTAGCGGCGTCCCAGTGGACTGGGGCCAGGCTGCGGTACTGCCAACAACGCTCGCATTTGGCGCCGCTGGCCGGACCAAATGAGGCGGCGAGGCTCCCATCCTCGCTGGCCGCCAGTTCCACCTCGGAGACGATGAAGAATTCCGCCAGCCGGGCGGCGCCGAACGAGGCCAGCACCTGGCGTTCGTGTTCCGGCGCGGCGAGGACGATGCGCGCCTCTAAACTGGAGCCGATCCGCCCCTGCTGGCGGGGTTGCTCCAACGCGGCCAGGGCCAACTCCCGGGCATGAAGCAGCACCGGCCACCGCTCCGTCTCGGCCGGCGCTTCGGCGCCGGCCTCCGGCGCCGTCCATTGCGCCAGGTGCACGCTGGCCGGGCGCGGCTGCCCGCCGATGGTGGTGGCGGGCAGGTGCCCCCAAACGTCCTCCGTGGTGAAGGGGAGCAGCGGCGCGAACAGGCGCGCCAGGTGCTCGGCCGCCTGCCACAATACCGTCTGCGCCGACCGGCGCTCCGGCGCCGCCAGCCCGGAAGCGTACAGGCGATCCTTGAGCACATCCAAGTAGACGGCGCTGAGGCTGACCGAACAGAATTCATACAGCCGTTGATAGGCGCGGTGGAAGGCGAAGTCGCGGTAGTCCTCCAGGCAGGCGCGATGCAGCGCCCCGAGTTCGCGCAGCCAATGGCGGTCCACTTCCTCCATCGCCGCTTCCGGCGTCGCGTCCCGCGCCGGATCGAAGCCGGCGAGGTTGCCCAGCAAATAGCGGAAGGTATTGCGGATCTTGCGGTAGGCCTCGCTCAGCCGCCCCAGCATCTCCGGCGAGATGCGGACGTCCTCGCGGAAGTCCACGCTCGCCACCCACAACCGCAGGACCTCGGCGCCATATTCGGCGATCACCGTCTCCGGCTCGATCACGTTACCGAGCGACTTGTGCATGGCGCGGCCGGAGGCGTCCAGCACCCATCCGTGCGACAGCACGCCGCGATACGGCGCCTGTCCCCGCGTGCCCACAGCCACCAGCAGCGAGCTGTGAAACCAGCCGCGGTACTGGTCGCCGCCCTCGCAGTACCAATCCGCCGGGGCGCCGGCGAGCACCGCCGCGAAGCTGGAGCCGGACTCAAACCACACGTCCACGATGTCCCGCTCGGCGATGAACTCTGCTGCGCCGCAACCGCAGCGCGTGCCGGCGGGGACAAAGTCCGACGTGGGGCGGGTGAACCAGGCGTCGGAGCCTTCGCGGGCGAAGATCTCCACGATCGCCGCATCCACGCGGTCATCGCGCAGGTACTCGCCGCAAGCCGCGCAGGCCAGCACCGGAATGGGCACGCCCCAGACCCGTTGGCGGGAAATGCACCAGTCCGGCCGCGCCGCCACCATGTTGCCGATGCGCTCCTGGCCCCAGGCGGGATCCCATTGCACCCGCCGGATGGCCTCCAGCGCCTGGCGCCGCAACTCACGCCGCTCCATGCCGATGAACCATTGCGCGGTGGCGCGGAAAATGACCGGGCGGTGGCAACGCCAGCAGTGGGGATAGGAGTGGGTCAGCGGAGCGCTGGCCATGAGTGCGCCGAGGCGCTGCAAGTGGTCGAGAATCTGGGCATTGGCGGCGAAGATCGGCTGGCCCTCGAATGGCGCCGCGTGCGGGCCGGTAAAGCGCCCGCTGGCATCCACTGGGCTAAGCACCTCTAACCCATAGCGCTGGCCGGTCAAGAAGTCCTCGGCACCGTGTCCAGGGGCGGTATGGACGATGCCGGTGCCCTGTTCGGTGGTGACATAATCGGCCAGCACGGCCGGGACTTCCCGCGCCAACCAGGGGTGGCGGAAGCGCGCCCCTTCGATGGCGCGGCCGGGGAAGCGAGCCAATTCCTCGGCCACTTGCCAGCCGCCGCGTTCCGCCGTCGCGGCCACCAGCGCCGCAGCCAAAATGTAGGCTTCCCCGTTGCTAGCCCGCACCGCGACGTACTCCAGGTCGGGATGAAACGCCAGCGCCAGGCTGGCGGGCAGCGTCCACGGGGTGGTGGTCCAGATCACGGCCGCGAGCCGGGCCCCCGCCGGCGGAGCGAAGGGCAGTGCGCCGCCCGCATGGGCGTATTTGACCCACACCGAAGGGCTCTCATGCGGCGCGTACTCGATCTCGGCTTCGGCCAACGCCGTCTGGTCATGAATGCACCAGTAGACCGGGCGCAAGCCCTTATAGGCATAGCCCTCACGGATGAACTGCAGCAGCAGCCGCGCGACGGTGGCCTCATAACTGGGAGCGAGGGTCAGATAGGGATCGTCCCATTGGCCGAAGACGCCCAGGCGCTGGAACTGACGCTTGTGCAGCTCGACAAAGCGCAGGGCGTAGTCGCGGCAGGCGCGGCGCACCGCCAACGGCGACAGCGCCGCCTTCCGGGCCCCGAGTTGCTGATCCACCTGAATCTCGATCGGCAGCCCGTGGCAATCCCAGCCCGGCACGTAGGCGGCATCGTAGCCCGCCATGGTCTTGGATTTGACGATGAAGTCCTTGACGATCTTGTTTAGGGCTGTTCCCAGGTGAATGGGGCCGTTGGCGTAGGGTGGACCGTCGTGGAGGGTGAACGCCGCCGCGCCGTGGCGGGCGCGGCGAATGGCGCCGTACAAGTCCTGCTCCGCCCAGCGGGCCAGCATTTTGGGTTCGTTCTGCGGGAGGTTGGCCTTCATTGGGAAGGCCGTGGCGGGCAGGTTTAGAGTGTTTTTTAGGGCCGTAGCCAAGTAAATCTCCGAAACCGCGGGGTTGCCAGAATAGTCATTATATGGGGTGGACTGCGTCCCTGTTCGGCGCGGGTTCCCCTGCGCGACCCGGGTTGCGGCAACCAGCCTAGCCGTCGCCCTGCCGCAAATGTGGGCCCGCCGGCAACGGGCCGCTGAGCCGCCGGCCACCGTTCGCCGAGCCTGGTATGATGTGGAAAACGGAGGTAACGAGCCGGTGCCCTCGCTTCATCCGAAGGTCGGAGTGAGCAGTTGCAGCGTAGAGCCTTCGCCCCAGGGCGCTTCTTTGGGTGCACGCCCCGCGCCCTAGGCCATGGCTGACTTCGCCCCCCATTCCGAGCCGACCCCGCCCCCGTTGCCCCCCTCTCCGGAGGGTCAGCGCCCCGCGGCGGAGGAGCCGCAGGTCCTGACGCTGGTGCAGCGCCGCACGCTGTGGCGCTCGCTGCGCGAACAACTGCGTGAGCGCTTTCACCCGGTCGAGTTGCCGCCGCTGGAGTTGGAATCCAAGCCGGTTCCGGTGGATGACATTTGGTCGCACGAGCGCTCGTTTTGGGGCAGTGGTGGTTCGCTGTTCATCCACATCATCGTGGTGTTGCTGCTGATCCTGGGGATCTTCAATCCCACGGTGCATAAGGCGGTGGTCAACGGGTTTCAGGTGGCCGTCCTGCACTTTCCCGTGCTGACGCCGCCCAGCCCCAAGCCCCTGGGCGGCGGCGGCGGTGGCGGTTTGCATGTGCTGCGAACCCCCAGCCGGGGTAAGCTGCCGCGCTTCCGCAAGGCGCCGTTGGCGCCACCGTTGGTGAAGGTGCAGGTCAAGCCGCTATTGCCCGTGCCCCCAGCCCTGGCGATGGAGCGGCGCGTCGCCCTGCCGGAGCCCAATCTGCCGCAATTCGGCGACCCGGTCGCCGCGGCGGCGCCGCCGACCAATGGGCCCGGCTCGCTTGAGGGCCTCGGCGCGGGCCGCGGCGGTGGCATCGGGCCGGGCAATGGCGGCGGCTACGGCCCCGGCAGCGGCGGCAACCTCGGCGGCGGCGAAGCCAGCTTTGGCGCCAACATCAGTCAGCCGGTGTTGATCTACTCGCCAGAGCCCCAGTTCACCGATGCGGCGCGCAAGGCCAAGTATCAGGGCACGGTGGTGCTATCGGCGGATATCGGCGTGGATGGCCGCGCGCACCACATTCAGGTACTGCAGCCGCTCGGGCTCGGATTGGACCAGAAGGCCATTGATGCGGTGCGGTTGTGGCGCTTCATTCCCGCCAAGAGGCGCAACGGCCAGGCGATTGAGGTGCTGGCTGACATTCAGGTCAACTTCCATCTCTACTAGCTAGCCGCCGTAGGGCAGCCGCCTCGGCTGCCGACTCATTTTTAGCCCTGATCCCACCCTAGCCAGCGGCGCAACTCCGGCGCGGTGAAATCGGCAACGACCAATTGCGCTCCGGCGGCCGCCACCTCCGCCGGACGATAGCTGGTGGCCAAGGCCACACAGCGGGCGCCGGCGGCCAAGGCCGCGGCGATGCCGGGAAACGAGTCTTCAAAGACCACGCAATCGGCGGGCGGTCGTCCCAGCCGCGCGGCGGCGGACAAATAGATCTCCGGGTTCGGCTTGCCCCGCCGCACGTCGGCCTCGCTCAGGATGACCTCGAAGACATCTTCCAGCCCCAGGCGGGTGGTCACAATGCCCACGTTCCGCCGCGGCGCCGAGGTGGCCAGGGCCAGCCGGTGGCCGCGCCGCCGCGCCTCCACTAGGAACGGCGATAATCCCCCCGTTTCCCGCATTTCGGGCAGATAGTCCCGCAGGTACAGCGCCTCCAGCCGCTGCGCGTGATGCGCGATCTCCTCGGCGGGCATGGCGCGGCCGAAGACCTCGGGCAGCAGCTCTTCATTGCGACGGCCGAAGGTGCGGACGGCGGCGTACTCCGGTTGGGCGAGGGTCTGGCGCTGTTCGGCCAAAAACGCCCGCCAGGCTCGGGCATAGGCGGCGCTATTGTCAATCAGCACGCCATCCATGTCGAACAACAACGGCGCTGGGGCCGGGGCAATCCCGGCCGGCCTATTGGACACGGAGGGTGTTCACCACGCGATAGTTCTTCCAGTGAGCCGCGGCGGCGGCGTGGCGAGCGTCCTGGGTGGCCCGCCCGCGATCCTCGGCCAATACGATGCTGCCGGTCAGGCGGATCACCTGGTTCTTCACCTGCACGTGAATCCGGTCCTGCGTGAACGGGGTCTTCTGGAAAAGCGCCGCCAGTTGCCGCGTCATCGCCGTGTCGGTCACGGGCGCCTTGGCCTTGCGCGCTTCCGCCCTGGCGGAATGACGGGCGGGCTGCTGTTGCGCCGGCCCCAGGCCCCAGGTTAGGCCGGCTAGGGCCGCGACCGCGAATGCGGCAGATAACACGCGGAGTGCCGTGAAGCGGATCATCAGCAAGGCAACAGCCAGGATAGCAGAGGGGCTGCAAGCGGCGCGTGGCGGCCCGCCGGCGTCCCGCCGCCCCGCTCGCTATGGCTCCCGCCGTGCGTGCCGCCCCGCCCCCGTGCGGCGGCGGAGCCAGCGCGCGGCAAGGCGCCGCGTTCAGCCCCAGCCTGGCGCGCGGAGCGCGTGGCGCGCCGGCGCGCAAGCCGAGGGCAGACCTCACGTGGCGCATGCCGGCTCCCCAGCCGGCGGCTGCCCTTTAGGTCCCCCGGCGCAAGACGGCCACCGACTCCGGCGGCAGCGCCAACCCACCCGTGCCGCCAGCGATACCCGGCGCGGAAGCCAGCCGCACGGTCCAGGTCCCGGCGGGCAGGGGCACGGCGGCCGCGCCGGGGGCAAAGTTGCAGGCGATCAGCCAATCTCCCCGGCACAGCCGCAGCCATTGCCCGCTCTCGTCCCACGCGACCGATTGGCCGGAGATCTCGTGTCGGGCCAAGCTCGAGCCGCGGCGCAAGGCGATGAGGTCGCGGTGCCAGGCCAACAACTCCGCGTGCGGCTGCTCGATGAGCTCATGCCAACGCAACCGGCTACGCGCGAACGCGGCCGGGTCTTGCGGATCGGGAATGTCTTCCGGCGCCCATCCGAAGGCGGCGAACTCCCGGCGCCTGCCCTCGCGCACCGCCTGCGCCAGCTCCGGCTCGGCATGGTCGGTGAAATACAGAAACGGCGTCGTCGCCCCCCACTCCTCGCCTTGAAACAGCAACGGCGTGAACGGGCCCAACAGGACCAGCGCCGCGGCGATCTGTAGCTGCCCGAGCCGTAGCCGCTGGCTGAGTCGGTCGCCTTGCGCGCGGTTGCCCACCTGATCGTGATTTTGCGCATAGGCGACCAGGCGGCGACCGCCCACGCCGAGGGCCGGCCGGCCGTGGGCGCGGCGGCGATAGCGGGAGTACCGCCCGTCATACAGCCATCCCTGGCGCAGCACAGTGGCCAGGTCTTCCAAGCGGCCGAAGTCGGCGTAATAGCCGCTGCGCTCGCCCGTCAGATAGGCGTGCAGCGCGTGATGGAAGTCCTCATTCCATTGCGCGTCCAGCCCCATCCCGCCCAGCTCTGGTGCGGCGCTCAGGCGCGGGTCATTGGCGTCGCTTTCGGCGATCAGCAGCAGCGGCCGCCCCAGCTCGGCCTCCCAATCCCGGACCGCCCCCGCCAACTCCTCCAAAAAGGGCAGGGCCGAGTTATCCAGGATGGCGTGCACCGCGTCCAACCGCAGCCCGTCACAATGATAGTCGCGCAGCCACATGCGCGCGTTGGCGAGGAAAAAACGACGCACCTCGCTGTTCTCCGGGCCGTCGAAGTTCAGCGCCTCGCCCCAGGGGGTCTGATATCGGGCGGTGAAGTACGGCCCGTAGCGGGCAAGATAATTGCCCGCCGGCCCCAGGTGGTTGTACACGACGTCCAAAATCACCGCCAGGCCGTGGCGGTGGCAAGCGTTGACGAACTGTTGTAAGCCCGCCGGACCGCCATAGGCGTGGTGGGGCGCGAACAGATCCACTCCGTCGTAACCCCAGCCCCGGTTTCCAGGGAACTCCGCGACGGGCATCAGCTCGATATGCGTGACGCCCAGCGAGGCCAAATGATCCAGCTTGCCGATGGCCGCGGAAAAATCGCCATCCGGGGTGAAGGTCCCGATGTGCAACTCGTAGACCACCGCCGCCTCCCAACCCGGCGGCCGCCAACCGGCGTCCTGCCACACGAACGTCGCCGGGTCCAGCCAACGCGAGGGGCCATGCACACCCCGCGGCTGCCACTGGGAGCGCGGGTCGGGCAGCGGCGGGCCGCCGTCCAGGACCACAGCGTAATCCCGGCCCGCCGGCAACTCCTCGCCCCCCCACCAACCGTCGCCCTCGGCCTGCATCTCGCGGCGCTGGCCAGCGGATTCGATCTCCACCCGCGCGGCCTTCGGCGCCCAAACCCGAGGCCCGCTCATGGCTCCGCCTCCCGCGCCAGCAGCGCCACGGGAAAGCGCGCCAACA
>JBOGKW010000043.1:0-20024 GCA_050746205.1 Terriglobales bacterium
AAGCTTTGCGAGGAACGCCGCGGCCTGATTCTGGTCACCGGCACGACCGGCTCGGGCAAGTCCACCACCCTGGCCGCGATGGTGGACCGCATCAACGCCACCCGCAGCGACCACATCATCACCATCGAGGACCCCATCGAGTTTTTGCACCGCGACAAGGTGGGCATTGTCAACCAGCGGGAGGTGGACGTGGACACCGCCACCTTCAGCGTCGCTCTGCGCGCGGCCCTGCGCCAGGATCCGGACGTGATCCTGGTGGGCGAAATGCGCGACCTGGAAACCATCCACACCGCGCTGCTGGCCGCCGAAACGGGCCACCTGGTCATGTCCACTCTCCACACCTTGGACGCCACCGAGACCATCCAGCGCATCATCGCCGTCTTCCCCGCCGATGAGCAGAAGCAGATCCGCCTGCAGTTGGCGGCCACGCTCAAAGGCATCGTCTCGCAGCGTCTGGTGCGCAAGGCCGACGGCATCGGCCGTGTGCCCGCCGTCGAGGTGCTGGTCACCACCAGTTACATCCGCGACTGCGTGGTCAATGCGGACAAGACCGCGATGGTGCGCGACTCCATTGCCGCGGGCGGCTCCCAGTACGGCATGCAGACGTTTGATCAAAGCCTGCTGGCCTTGTGGCGCAAGGGTCTGATCACCTACGATGTGGCCCTGCAAAACGCCAGCCATCCGGACGATTTCAAGCTCCGCGCCCAGGGCGTCAGCTCTGGCGGCGACACCCCCCAGCCCGCCCCCGCCGGCGAGTTCGACCGCGGCTTCTAGCCCCGCCTTCGCCGGCGCCAACGGCCGCCGTTTGCGGCGGTCCCATCCACGGGTAGCGAGCCAGACGAGCCCCCGAACCGGCCCTTCCGCCGCGGCCGCCGACCCGGCCGGGCCCCCGCTCCCGAGCCTGGGGGCCCGTTTGGTGGCGCTTGCATCGCGGTGTCGGCTCCGGATGCGGCCTCCCTCTGGCCGCGGGCCCGCCGGCTCCGGGCGTGCCGGGCTGCGGTTTGCAATCGCTTCCATCCGCGCCGGCGCGCCGGGGAAGCGAGGCCACGATTTTTTCTGTTGCGGAATACCACAACGTATGCAATATATTCTCCGATAGCGAGTACAAAACCCGGCGTCTAGGGATGGAGGAGACGGCCATGGAGCCAAACATCAGCTTGCGAAGGACCGGTTCGATGCGGGGGGCATCCCGCGGAGCGAGAGCGGCGCAGCCGTCCAGCTCGGGACGCCGCCGCCTCCAGCCCTGGGCGAAAGCGGCCCTGGCGCTGGCCATTCTGGTCATCCTCCCCGCCGGACTGGCGCGGGCACAGGTCAGCACCTCGGGCAAAATCGCCGGAACCGTGCTGGACCCGTCCGGGAAAGTGATTCCCGGCGCTGTCGTCACCGCCACGGACGCCGCGATCAGCGTGACGCGAACGGTGACGGCCAGCCCCTCGGGCGTGTACGTCTTTACCTCGCTGCAACCGGGCACCTATAGCCTATCGGCGACGGCGAAAGGCTTCGCCACCGCCGTCTACCGCAGTGTGGTCGTCCGGGTGGCGCAGACCACGAACGTGCTGGTGAAGATGACCGTTGGGGCCGCCAGCCAGACAGTTACGGTATCCGCCACGGGCCAGATCCTGCATACCACCCAAACCACGCTTACGACGACCATCAGCCCCGAGCTGATCGAGAATCTCCCGCTCAACGGACGCGACATCATGGAGGTCGCAGCGCTCGTCCCCGGGGCCGAGCAGCCCGAGGGCGCAGGCCAGCGCTACACCACGCTGAACGGCTTGCCTCCCGCCGCCAACCATATCTCGGTGAACGGCACCAGCGACCAGTTCCTGCGCTACACCAACTTCTCCACCAGCTTCATGGAGGTCGCGCCCCTGCGCGAAGGCGCCTTCGAGGAGGCGACCGTCAAAACTGGGACCCTCGGCTCGCTCAACGGCGCCGGCGCCTCGCAGATCCAGTTCGAGACCAGGCGCGGCACCAACCATTTCCACGGCCGGGTCTTCTGGCAGACCGAGAACAGCGCCCTCAACGCCAATAGTTGGTCCAACGACGCCGCGGGTATTCCCAATCCGAAATACCGCCAGAATTATTTCGGCGGCAACCTCGGCGGCCCGCTGCTGCCGGCGAGCTGGGTGGGCAACCACCACGTGTATTTCTTCGTCAACCTGGAATACAACAAGCAGCCGACCTCCTACACCGTCACCAATCCCACCCTGACCTCGAACGCCGCCAACGGCGTCTACGAATACGAGGCCACGGCCATGCCGAGCGCGGCGCAACTGACGGCGGCGCCCTGGATCACCGGCTGTCAGCCGTTCGCCAGCGCCTACACCTGCAACCTCAACCTGTACACGCTGGCCAAGGACAACGGCTTTCCGGCGACAGCCGACCCGATCATGGCGAAAAACCTGAGCGACATCGCCGGCTATAACAGCAGCGGCGCGCTCAAACCCCTGGGCTCCAACCCCAGCGCGCTCTACAGTGAAAATCAGCTCTATCTTCAGGATCTTGACTGGAACAACAGCTACGTCTACAAGACCTGGTACCCGACCACCCGGCTGGACGTGGACATCACCCCCAACATCCATTGGAGCGACAGTTGGGACTACCAGTGGCAGAACACGCCGTCGTCCCCCAATTGGCCCGGCTCCAGTTACGTGGGCGGCTACAGCGGCTACCGCGGCAATTTCTACACCTGGTCCAACTCGGTGGACTGGATCCTATCGCCGACCATGGTCAATACCACGAATCTTGGCATCATGGGCGCCCTCGAGGAATGGGATTGGCACACCAGCGGATCGGTCTACGACAACTTCCCGGTGGACGGCGTCGGTGCCTATCTCAACATGCCGTTTGGCATTCCCTCACTCATTCCCTACACCTCGGGCACCATCAACCGCAACAATCCCGTGTGGAATCCATCCGACACCCTGCGCTGGACGGTCGGCAATCACTCCTTCTATTTCGGCTTCAACTACGTGCATGGCAGCATGTATGAGCTGGAGATCGGCACGCCACAGGTGCCTTCCTATACCACCGGCATCATCTCCAACGACCCGGCCTCGGCGATGTTCAATACCACCACATTTCCCGACGTCAGTTCGGCGAATAACGATCAAGATATTTCCAGTGCCGAATCCCTCTACGCCCTCCTCACCGGCCGGGTCGAGACCGTCAGCGGCGAAAACTACGTGGACCTGGCCACGCACCAGTACGAGCCGGGCGGCGGCATGTACGCGCAGGAAGCGCAAAATTTCGGCGGCGTATATTTCCAGGATTCCTGGCGGCTCCGGCCGGATTTCACGCTGGATTATGGCCTGCGCTGGAATATGACCGGCGCCATCCACAATACCAACGACAGCTATTTCGATCCCACCTACGCCAACCTGCTCGGCCCCTCGACGGCGCTTTTCCAGCCGGGCCAGCTCAATGGCGTCCAGAATCCCCAGATCGCCATCAATGCCCACCCCTATTCCGGCGACTTCAAGGAGCCGTCGCCCAACATTGGCTTCGCCTGGAATCCGGACATCCAGGGTGGATTCCTGGGCAAGCTTTTCGGCGGCAGCAAAACGGTGATCCGCGGCAGCTATGGCCTCAGCTATTACAATCCCGGCTGGGAAGCCTTCGAATCCGCCAGCATCTACACCGATCCCGGCCCGGACCAAGCCTATTACTACAGCAGCGCGTCCGGCGAGTTTGCCCCTGGCTCCGAATCCCTCAGCTCGCCGGGGCTCTACAATTCGACGGTGGCCACCGCGACGCCGGTGAAATACGCGACCTCGCTGCCCGAGTCGGAATTCACCTTCGTGTCGCCTTACTTCGCCACCGTGGATCCGAACATCAAAGCGCCGTATGTTGAAAACTGGACCTTCGGCATTCAGCGCCAATTGCCGGGCAACTTCGTGGTCGAGGCGGACTACGTCGGCAACCACTCGGTCCATGGCTGGATGAACTACAACCTGAACGAGATCAACACCACCAGCAACGGCTTTGTGAAGGAGTTCAAAACCGCGCAGGCCAACCTGGCCGCCAACGCCAAGGGCGGCTGCGGGACGACCTTCGCCGACAATACCGGCTGCGCGGGCGTGGTGGCCACGCCGGTGTTTGATGCCGCCTTCAATGGCAACGGCATCACCACTGGCGCCGCCGATCCGGGCGGTTACGCTAACAACGGCTATGACTCGTTTATCTACGACCTGCAGACCGGCCAGGCCGGCGCCATGGCCAACACGCTGGCCACCAATTATTCCTATCTGTGCAACACGGTCGGTGGTCCCGGCGGCAAGAACTTCAGCCCCTGCGCGGGCTCGAGTGGCAGCGGCGCCTATCCAATCAACTTCTTCGAGGCCAACCCCTACGCCCTGGGCGAGGCCCAGATCCTCAGCGATCCGGCTTCGTCCACCTACAACGGTTTGCAAATCTCTGTCCGGCATCCCGTCGGCCACGGCCTCACGCTCGGCGCCAACTACGCTTGGAGCAAGAGCCTTACCGATAATTTCCAGAGCTATTTCACCGACACGCTCCAGGCCAACTTCACCTCCCTGCGCGACATGTCGCTCAACAAGGGCCTGAACGACGACGACATCCCGAACGTCCTCCACTTCTACGCCACTTACGCCCTGCCCTTTGGCCACGGCCGCAACTTCGATTTGACCAATTCCATCCTCAATCAGGTCTTCGGCGGCTGGAACGTCGGCACCATCGTTACATGGCAGGCGGGCATCCCGTTCCTGGTTCAGGGTGGCTATGACACGTTTAACCAGCAGGACGGCGGTGTGGTCCTGAACGGGGTAAGCGCCGCGCAAGTGCAGAGCAACATCGGCGTCTACAATGACCCCTCGGTGTCCGCCTACTCTCCGCTGTTCATCAATCCGAAGTTCAACGCCGTGAGCGCGATCCAACCCAACACCACTCCGGGCACCATCGGCCAGCTCCTGTACCTCCACGGCCCCAGCTTCTTCAATACAGATCTCTCGCTCAACAAGGTGTTCCCCATTCACGAGAGTCTGTCGTTGAAAGTGCAGGCCTCCTTCCTGAACGCCTTTAACCATCCGAACTGGATCACCGGCAGCTTCGGCGCGCCCGGCTACCTGCTGGACGCTGCCAGCGGCCTGACCGTGCCCTCCGCCAGCTACGCCGGCAGCCCCCGCGTGATCCAGTTCCGCACGGAGATTGACTTCTGATGGGCCGCGGCTCAGCCGCCGAACTGCGGATTCCGGTCCCGAACGGCCCCAAGGCGCATGCCGCGCCTTGGGGCATAGCACGAGCGGGCGGCTCCCGTGGCCGCGGCCCTGGGGGCGTTTGAGGGCAGCGGAATCACATTTTCCCCAGGAGGGCCCACCTCGAGCCCTCGGACAATGGGACGAGAGGATAAGACTCATGAGATCGTCGAAGCTTCGCCTCGGGATCCTCGCCGCAGTCTGCTTGACGCTGGTTCCCGTTTCGCTCCAGGCGCAGGGCACGCTGGCCACCTATCAGAGCGCCGAAAAGTTCATGCTGGGCAATGTGTTCCCGCACGTCCGCCTGGCCCAGGTGGGCGCGAACTGGATTGGCAACGCCGACCGCTTCTGGTACGTGGAGACGGGTCCGGAGGGCGAGCAGTTCATTCGGGTGGATGCGGCGCGGAACACGGCCGGCCCGGCCTTTGATCAGGTACGGATCGCCGCCGCGCTCTCCGGCGCGGCGCACCGGCCGGTGGCGGCAAGCCATCTGCCCTTCTTCACGTTCCGCTATCGCGACCATGAGCAAGCCATCCAGTTCAACTTCCAGCACGCGGGCTGGACCTGCTCGCTGGAGACGTACACGTGCACGCAGGGGAAGGAAATCCCAGCGCTGTTTCCCCGCTATCGCTACGGCCCGCCTCCCGCGCGGAACGGCCCGGGCGCCTTCGAGAATGTCTCGCCCAACGGGCAATGGACGGCGTTCGTGCGGGACCACAACTTGTACGTGCGCTATGTCACGGGCGCGGTTGTCCAGCTGACCCACGACGGCCAGCCGGGCAACGACTACGCCACCCCCCTGCCGGACGTGCGGACCCTCGTCTCCGAGGGCGTGACCAACGGGGATGACGTCCGGGAGCGCCCGGCGGTGTTCTGGTCGCCGGATTCAACCCGGCTCATCACCTATCGGCTGGACTCCAGGAATGCCGGGCGCTACACCAGCATTCAGTTCGTGCCGCCCCACCAGCTCCGGCCCATCGCTTATAACTACGTCTATCCCCTGCCCGGCGAGGTCTTGCCCAAGGCCTATCCGGTGATCTTCAACCTGGACACGGGACAACGCATTAACGTGGGCACGCGGCCACTTTCGATCCAGTTTCAGGGCGGGCCAGGCTTTCGCTGGCTGAATAACCAAACGATCTTCTACCGCTATGACGGTCGCGGAGAAAAGTACATTGGCCTGCGGCAAATCGACGCGCGGACCGGCGCCCAGAGGCTCGTCTACCGCGAGACCGCCAAGCCCTACCCTTATGTGGATCCGGGCGAGAGTCTGTTCCAGTTCGTGGACCACCATCGGGAGTTTCTGTGGGCGTCCGAGCGCAGCGGCTGGAATCAGCTGTACTTGTACGACACAAAGACCGGCCAGTTGATCAACCCGGTCACGCATGGCGATTGGGTGGTGCGCGGGATCACCCGCGTGGACGAAAAGGCACACGAGATTTACTTTCTCGCCAGCGGGGTTGATCCCCGGATGGATCCCTATTACACGCAACTCTATCGCGTGAACTTCGCCGGCACCGGGATGCAGTTGCTGACGCCGGGAAATTCCAATCACACGGCGAGTGTCTCCCCGGATGGCCAATTCATCGTGGACAATGAATCCACCGTATCCGACCCGGGCGAGTCGGTGTTGCGCCGCGCCAGCGACGGCTCGGTCGTCCGCGTCCTGGAGCACTCCGACATCGCCTGGCTGCAGCGGCAGGGCTGGGTTCCGCCGATCCATTTCGAGGGCAAAGCCGCCGACGGCAAAACCGATCTCTACGGCGTGATCGTCCGGCCCACCCACTTCGATGCGGCGAAGAAGTACGCCATCTTGGAAAACATCTACACCGGCCCGCAGGGCTTCTTTGCGCCGAAGACCTTCGGCGCAGCGCTGCGGCTGCAGTCCATGGCGGAGCTGGGTTTTGTGGTGGTGATGCTCGATGGCCGGGGGACAACCGGCCGTTCGCGCGCGTTTCACGATTTTTCCTATCACAACATGGGGAACGTGTTCGTGGACCACGTCGCCATGATCAAACAGATGGCGCAGAAATATCCGTGGATGGATCTGACCCGGGTGGGAATTTACGGCACCTCCGCCGGCGGCTACGGATCCGCCCACGCGTTCCTGCAGTTTCCGGGCTTCTATAAGGTTTGCGTCTCCACCTCGGGCGACCACGATCCGCGGATGGATAAGGCCTGGTGGAACGAGCTCTATCAGGGCTGGCCTGTCGGGAAGGACTATGCCGAGCAGGCCAACGAGGCCCTGGCGAAGAACCTCCAAGGCCATCTGCTGCTGATGCACGGCGATATTGACGACAACGTCAATCCCGCCGAAACCATGCGCTTGGTGGATGCGCTGATGACGGCGAACAAGCCGTTCGAAATGCTCTTGGTCCCCAACATGTACCACGGCGACAGCGGGCCGCACGCCCACTACGTGACGCTGCGCCGGTGGAACTATTTCGTGCAATATCTGCTTGGGGTCACGCCGCCGAAAAATTTCGTGATCCGCGAACGCCCGTTCCGCTACGGAGGCTAGGCGGCTCAGGCGGGCGGGCCCAGCGCCGCGAGCGGCTCAGCCGCCCAACGCGGGGCGCCAGCGGGTGGCAGATTTCGCGCCGACGCCGGGCGGGAGCCCCGCGGGCCCGCGCGTCGGCCAAGGCGTGCGGGCCAGAGGCCCGCGCCCCTAGGGGAAACGATGCGTGTTTCCGCAGCCTGTTGCAGCCCGCGGCCCACTGGCCGAAGCCTCCTCCGCGCGACTGGGCCGAGGTCCGGGCTGCGGCAAACATAGCGCCGCGGCCCGAGAGTTTATCCGGGGGTTTCCCACCGGGCGCGGCCCCTGCCCCGGGAGGCCAAACCAGGGGGTTGCGGGGAGGCAAAGCCCGTTTTCGCTTGACTTCGGCCTCCGGATGCATTGTAGTTGCTTTCGTTTGTTTTTCTTTTCCATCGAAAAGCAACCCCGGAGGCAACCATGGCGGTGCGGCGGCGGGTCTGGGCGTGGGCGTTGGCATTGGCGCTGGGGGCGGCGGGGCCGCTGTGGGCGCAGTTCACCACGGCCAGCTTTGGCGGCCAGGTCAAGGATGCCTCCGGCGGCGTGGTGGCCGGGGCCACCGTGCGCCTGCGCGACACCGGCACGGGCCAGGTCTTCACCCAGCGCACTGCGGCCCAGGGCCGATATCTGTTTCCTGCCCTGCCGGTCGGTGCTTATCAGCTCACGGTCGTGAAGGCCGGCTTTCAGACTTTCGTCCAGAAGGGCATCATCCTCAACGTCAATGAGGCCGCGACGCAGCCGGTCGTACTGCAAGTGGGCACGGCCAGCCAGCAGGTTACCGTGACCGCTAATGCGCCCCTGGTCACCACCCGTTCGGCGGCGGTGGGCCAACTGGTCAATCGCCGCAGCATCGTCAACCTGCCGCTGGATGGCCGCACCGCGCAGAGCCTGGTATTCCTGGTGCCCGGCGCCGCCGACGTGACCAACAACTATTGCGGGGCGGGCTGCGAGGGCGGCGCTTATCCCGGCGAGCAATATGCCGACATCAACGGCGGCGGGCCCAATGGCGTCAACTATCAACTCGACGGCGCCGACAACAATGACACCTACATGAACACCAACCTGCCGTTTCCCAACCCCGACGCCTTGCAAGAGTTCAGCGTCCAGACCGGGAACATGAGCGCCGAATATGGCAACGCCGTCAGCGGCGTGGTCAACATCGTGACCAAGTCCGGGACCAACCAGTTCCACGGCGATCTATTCGAGTTCCTGCGCAATGACGCGTTTGACGCCCGCAACTTCTTTGCCCCCACCCGCGACGTGCTGAAGCAAAACCAGTTCGGCGGCACCTTCGGCGGCCCCATTTTCAAAAACAAGCTCTTCTTCTTCGCCAGCTACCAGGGGGAGATCACGCGCACCGCCCCCAATGGCAACATCGCCGTCGTGCCCACGGTGGCGGAGCGCGGCGGCGACTTTGGCGCCCTGTGCTCCGCCTATGACGCCAGCGGCCTGTGCACCCCGGCCGCGCTCGCTGCCGGCGGCACGCAACTCAGCAACCCCAACACCGGCCAGGCGTTCGCCTACAACCAGATCCCCTCGGGCGACCTGTCCACCCCGGCGCAGAACTTCCTGAAATATCTGCCTCTGCCCAATGAGCCCGACGGCGTGCTGAATTATCTGGGCCCGGCGGCCAACAGCACCGACAACCAGTTCCTGGGCAAGATTGACTACTACCTGGGCGCCAAGCAGCACATCAGCGGACATTACTTCTTCACCCGTTTCAACGAGCCGGCCCCGGCCGTGGGCAACGACCTGCTGGCCATGAGCTCGAACGCCAATCGGGTCCGGGTGCAGACGATCGCTCTCAATGACACCTATGTGTCCTCTCCGACGCTGTTGTTCAACACCTGGTATGGCTGGAACCAGCAGGTGGGCGGCTACGTTCCCTCGGCGCCATTTTCCGCCAACGCCCTGGGCGTCAACATGGCGCCCTCTCCCTCACCGCAGTTGAATGTGACGGTGGATGGCTACTTCGCCGCGGCCTCCTCCAACGTGGGCGCCTATAACCGCGGCGGCCAGACGCTGCGCGAAGTGGTCACTTGGGTCAAGGGGAACCAGCAGTTGACCTTCGGCGGCGAGATGCTGCGCATCACGGCCCCGATCAGCAATCAATATCTCCAGGGCGGCACGTTCGATTTCGGCGGCGGCCTGTCGGGCAACGATCTGGCCGACTTCATCCTCGGCGACGTCACCCAGTTCATGCAGGCCGGCGGCATCTACGCCGACATCACCGGTTACAACTGGGCCGCTTTTATTCAGGATAATTGGCACGCCCTCCCCAGCCTGACCCTCAGCGCCGGCTTGCGCTGGAATCCCTACTTGCCCTACACCGACAGCGAGGGCCGCCTGCCGTGCTTCCTGCCCGGCCATCAATCGCAGCGTTTCCCCAATGCGCCCGCCGGATTGCTATTCGCCGGGGATTCGGGCTGCCCGGCGGGGACCGTCCAGCGCAGCCTGGGTGAGTTTGCTCCCCGCTTGGGCTTTGCGGATCGCCTGACGGCGGACGGCAAAACGAGCCTGCGCGGGGGCTTTGGCCTCTACTACCAGCCGCCGGAGACGCTCGCCTGGCAAGATGACGCCGGCGTCGCCCCCTTCGCCCCGGTCTTCACCTTGAATGGCGTCAGCTTCGCGAACCCTTGGACCAGTGGCGGCCTGAGCGATCCGTTTCCCGCGCAGTTTGGTCCCAAGCTGCCGCCCTCCAACGTGGCCTTTACGCTGCCGGCCACGGTTTCCTACTTTTTCGCTCCCAACTTCAAGCCGCCGGTCATCACCACCTGGAACCTGACCCTCGAGCGCCAACTGGGCAATACCTTGCTGGTGCGCGCCGCTTACTTCGGCAACCACGGCGAGCACCTATTCGGCACCTCGGATCAGGAGCCGATGGCGGACATCAACGCCGCGGTCTACGTTCCGGGCAATTCCACCGAAGCCAATACCCAGCAACGACGCCCGTACCCGAACTTCGGTCCCATGGGCTTCATCAACTCCGACTACGACTCCAACTACAACGCCCTGCAACTAACGCTGCAAAAGCGCATGAGCCATGGCTTGTCGTTCCTGGCCGACTACACGTGGTCCCGCAACTTCAACGACTTCTCCGAATCCGTGCAGCAGGGCTATTACCAGACCAATCCCTACAGCAACGCGTTCAACTACGGTCCGGCCTCCAGCGATCTGCCGCAGGTCTTCAAGCTTTCCGGCACCTGGCAGCTGCCCAATAGCCATCGCCCTGGCCCATTGGGCACGCTGCTCAGCGGCTGGGCAGCGGCCCCCATTCTCACGTGGCAGAGCGGGTTCCCATTTACCGTGATGAGCGGGCTGGACAACTCCTTTAGCGGCGATTTTTCCGATCGCGCCGACCTCACCGGCGGCGGCCTCGCCGCCGCCCCGCTCAGCGCGGGCCGCTCTAATGGCGCCCAGGTGCAGCAGTATTTCAACACCGCGGTTTTCGTCCCCAACGCCCTCGGCACCTTCGGCGATGAACCCAAAAATGGCCTGCGCGGTCCCGGGCTGTTCAACACCGATTTGGCCATTCTGAAGAACACCCAGGTCGGCGAGCACGACACGGTGCAATTCCGCGCCGAGCTCTACAACGCCTTCAACAACGTCAACTTCGGCATGCCGGATGCCGTGCTCACGGATCCGCAATTCGGGCAACTGACCTACACCGCCACCAGCCCGCGTATCATTCAGTTCGGGCTGAAGTTCCTTTTCTAGACATGCGTCCGTTAGACATGCGTCCGTCCTCGCGCCGCCAGCGCCCCCACTCCTACCTCCGCACCGTGCCTGGCGCTCTGGCGGCGGGCGCCCTATTGTTGCCCTTGGGGCTGGCGCTGGCCGCCGCCGCGCCGACCCCGCCGCGCATCCATAGCGGCACGCTCGCGGTCCAGTTCCTGCCCCGCCAGGCCGCGTACGCCATCCGCGTTGCCGGCCAAACCCAGCCGGTGCTGGTCGCCAAGGTGGGCGCGGAGGTCAACCAGCACTGGATCACCTCCGCCGCATATCCCCAGCGGCAGGCCGCCGTCGCGCCGTTTCACAACGCTCTCGGCGCGGGCCAGGCGCTGACCCTCACGTTCGGCGGGCTGGCCGGAGAGCCGGACCTGATTTGCCGGCTGCGCTTGTATAGCGGTCACCCCTATGGCGACGTCGAGCTAACGGCGCGCAACGCCACCGGGGGCGCTGTCTCGGTTCAGGGACTGCGGCTGGCGGCGGCGCGCGATGTGCATCTGGGCGCCGCGGAGGCGCGCGACCGCGTGCTGGCGGAATCCGTGAGTGAGGACCCCACCATCCATATCGCCGGCCTGGCACGGGCCCCGCGCGACGGCTTTGCCGGGTATCGCGATCTGCTGATCTACAACCGCCGCAGCCGACAAAGCCTGCTGCTGGCGGCGCTGACCGCGAACCGGTTTCTGACTGTGGCCCGTCTCCGCGTCGCGCCAGCGAGCGCGGGCGGCGCCGCTCACATCGCCGCCCTCACCTTGGACAACACCGGAACCACGCGCATCATGCTCCAGCGCGACGACATCCCGCCCCGCCAGCGCATGTATCTGAATCTACCGCTGGCGGCCGGCGCCTCGCTGCGTTCCGAGACGGTGATGTTCGCCGTCGGCCCGGGCTACCTGGCCCCGCTACAACGCTATGGCGCCGCCGTCCGCCAACTGCACGAGGTGCACTTCACCCGGCGCGATGCCCCCATGGGCTGGTGGAGCTGGACCGCCTTCTATGGCGGCATCACCAGTGGCGAGGTGTGGACCAATGCCCTGTGGCAGGCGGCGCGCCTGAAAAAGCTGGGCTACAACTACCTGCACATTGACGAGGGGTATGACTATGCCCGCGGCGAATACACCACCGCCAACGCCACCCAGTTCCGGCACGGCATGTGGCGGCTGGAGCATCGCATCCGTGGTTTGGGCCTGATCCCCGGCCTCTGGACCGCCCCGTTTGAGGTTTCCGCTCGCGCTTGGGTCTACCTGCATCATCCGGATTGGCTGCTGCATGATGCGCAGGGCCAACCCATCCGTGTCGGTTACGTGCACGGCCACAGCGACGCATTGTACGTCCTGGACACCACTAACCCCGGCGCACAAGCATATCTCCGCCGCACCTACCGCATTCTGACGCGCCAGTGGGGTGTGCGCTACATCAAGCTGGACTTCATGGACGCCGCCGCCGTCGAAGGCGATTACTACCGCCCCGGCACTACGGCCATTGAGGCGCAGCGCATCGGCCTGGGCATCATCCGCCAGGCGGTCGGGCCCAACGTGTTGCTGGACAAGGATGGCAGCGTCATGCTGGCGCCGGTGGGCTACGTGAACGAAGGCCGCATCGCGCCCGACACCGGCCACTCCCTTGCCGCCAGCCTGGATGCGGTCACTAACGTCGCCAGCCGCTTCTATATGAACGGCAATTTCTTTGTCGCCGATCCCGACGCCTTTTCCGTTTCCCGGGAGATTGAGCCGGAGCAGGGATGGCATGAGTCCAAAACCGGCCTGACCCGTTCTCAGGCCCAAGTTCAAGTCGTGCTGGCGGCCCTGGCCGGCGGCATGTTCGAGATCGGCGATGACTTGCCCACCCTGGGCGCCGAACCGCACCGGCTGGCGCTGGTGAAAAATCGCCAGCTCATAGACCTCAACCGGTTGGGCCGCTCCGCGCTGCCGCTGGATCTAATGACCTTTCCCCGCGGCGACCGGGCTCCCAGCGTCTTCTATCTCCGCGAGGACCGGCGCCAGGCGATGCTGGCGATCTTCAACTGGACCGCTCATCCCAGCGATCATGCCGTCCCGCTGACGCGGCTCGGCTTTCCCGCTGGCGCCCCGCTGCGGGCCTATGATGTCCTCGACGGCAACGCGCCGGTGGGGCTGTCGGGCGGCGCGGTGGGCATCACGGGGGAAGCGCCCGGGTCGGTCCGGCTGCTGGAATTGGTGGACGCGGCGCTTCCGGTTCGCCCGCCGCGGTTGGTCGCGGTGGTCCCCGCCGCGGCCCGCACCGGCCAGTCCATTCGCTGCACGGCGGGTCCGGCGGAGGGCTCGCCGCCGGTGCTGGCGTACCGCTGGCGCTTCGGCGACGGCACCAGCGGCATGGGTCCGCGGGTACGGCACACCTTCACGCACGCCGGGACTTTTCGCGTCAGCGTAACCGCCCGCGGTGTGGCGTCCGTGCACGGCGCGCCCATCGCCCGCCGCCGCTTCACGGTGCGCGTCACCGGCACGCTGTCCACGCGTTTCACGCTGCGCCAGAACCGGCGCTATCGTCCGGAGCGGTAATCCATGCGCGGCGCAGCCATGGCATGGCGCCCGGCCGCTTTGTCAGCCCCCGGCCCGCGCCTGTCCTACCATGAGTGAGATGAACCACAGCGGGGAGGAGGCGGGCGCGGCACTGCTGGCCGAGGAGCGGCGGCGGCGCATCGTAGAGCTGCTGCATCAAGACGGCAAAGTGCTGGTGAATGGCTTGGCCCACCACTTCGCCACCTCGCAAGTCACCATCCGCCAGGACCTGGAAGCGTTGCACCTGCAAGGGTTGGTGCATCGCACGCATGGCGGCGCCCTGCCGGTGCGCAGCGCCGCCTTGATGGATCCCAGCCTGCACGAGAAAGAAAAGCTCTACCGCCGGGAAAAGCACCGCATTGCGCTGGCGGCGGCGCGGCAGGTGCAGGACGGGCAATCGGTGGCCCTGGACTCCGGCAGCACCACCACTGCGGTGGCTCGCGAGCTACGCCGCTTTCGCCAGCTGACGGTCATCACGAATGCGGTCAACATCGCCGCCGAACTGGCCGGCACCGCCGTCGAGGTCATCCTGACCGGTGGCAGCCTGCGGCCCAATTCCTTCTCCTTGGTCGGCCCGCTGGCCGAAGCCGCCCTGCGCCGCCTGAGCGCCGACGTGTTGTTTCTGGGCGTGGACGGCTTCGATGCCGCCTTCGGCCTCACCACTCCCAACGTCATGGAGGCCAAGGTGAATCAGGTGATGATGCACATCGCCCGCCGCCGCGTGGTGGTCTGCGACTCCAGCAAATTCGGCGCCCGGAGTCTGGCGCTCATCGCCCTGCCCACGGCCATTCATCAGGTCATCACCGACCGTGGGCTGGCCGCCGAGGACGAGCGCGCCTTGCGTGACATCGGCATCGAGGTCACCATCGTCTGATCCATTTCCCGCGGCGCATGTCCTCTCACCCCACCCTAGGCGCGCACACCGGCGCGGAGATCCAATCCCAGCCGGAGCGCTGGCAACAGTCCCTGGACCATTTGGCCGCCACGGGTGAAGCCCGGCGCATCGCCCAGGCATTGGGCCGCCAGCGGCGCTGGCTGTTTATCGGCTGCGGCTCCAGCTTCTACTTGGCGCAGACCGCCGCCGCCTGCTGGCGCGCCGTGACCGGCTGGGAGGCGCGGGCGCTGCCCGCCTCCGAATTGCTACTCTTTCCCGAGTTGGCGTGGGACCGCGAGGCGTCCTGGCAGCCGGTGCTGATCTCCCGCTCCGGCGCCACGTCCGAGGTGTTGCGCGCCGCGGATTTCCTCGCCGCCCAGCGCCAACCCTTCCTGGCCGTCACCTGCACCCCCGGCGAGGCCCTGGAGCGCCGCGCCGCCGCCACGCTTCGCCCCACGGGCGCCGAGGAACGGAGCACGGTGATGACGCTGTCGTTCACCTCCATGCTGCTGGCAATTCAGTACCTGGGCGCCGAGTTCGCCGGCGACGAAGCTGGCCGGGAGGCCTTGCGCCGCATGCCCGCCCAGGCGCGGCCCTTCGTGGACCAGACCCGCGATGCCGTGCAGGCGTTTGTGGCGCGCCACGACTTCGCCGACTACGTCTGGCTCGGCCAGGGGCCCTATTACGGCTTGGCTTGCGAGGGCGCTTTGAAGGTGCAGGAGATGTCCTGCTCTTACGCTCAAAGCTTCCATACGCTGGAGTTCCGGCATGGGCCGAAGTCCATTGTGGCGCCCGACACGCTGGTCCTGTTCCAGTTGTCGGCGGCCGGCGGCGGCGAGGAGCGCGGCGTGCTGGAAGAGGTCAAGGCGCTAGGCGGGGTCACGGCGGTGGTGGCCAGCCGCGGCGGCGAGGGCGGCCGCGATGCCGCCGACCTATGGCTGGAGGCCGGCGCCGGCGGCGACCCGGCCGGCGAGCGGGCGTGGCTGGCGCCGCGCTTGGCGCCGGCGCAATGGCTGGGCCTGTTCACCGGCCGCAAAAAGGGCCTGGATTCCGACCATCCCCGCCATCTCAATCGCGTGGTGCTGCTGCCCCAGGGCGGCTAGCTGGCGCCGCCATGCCCCGCTTCGATGTCACCGTTGCCGGTGAGCTCAACCTCGACCTGATTCTCTACGGCCTGCCCCGCCGCCGTGCGCCCGAGCGCGAGTATCTGGCCACGGACTGCTCCCTGACCCTCGGCAGTTCCTCGGCCATTTTCGCGCACAACCTCGCCTGCCTGGGTAACCGCGTCGGCTTCGCCAGCCGCATCGGCGATGATTTGCTGGGCCACGCCGCCCGCCGCGCCCTCGCCGCCGCCAGGGTGGACGTCAGCCAAGTGAAATCCGCCCGCACCCCGCCCAGCGGCGTGACCATCGTGATCGCGCAGCCCAAGGGCCGGGAGATCTTGACCTATCCCGGCGCCATCTCCGCCCTCCGCCGGGCCGATCTGGACCTCAGCTATCTAAGCCGCGCCCGCCATTTTCACCTCGCTTCCTACTTCCTGCATCGCCAGCTTCGTCCCCAACTTCCGCGGTTGTTCGCCTCGCTGCGCGCCGCGGGCTTGACCACTTCGCTGGACACCAACGATGATCCCGAGGGCCGTTGGGACGGTGGCTTAGCCCGCCTGCTGCCGCATGTGGACGTGCTCTTTTTCAACGCCCGGGAGGCCGCGCATCTCCGCCCGGTGCTGGCGGAAGCGGCCTGCCCCCGGCTGCTGGTGGTCACCAAGCGAGGCGCTCGCGGCGCCGTTGCCCGCCGCGGCCGGGAGCGCTGGTCAGCCCCAGCGGTCACCGCGGCGCGGGTGGACACGGTGGGCGCCGGCGATAGCTTCGACGCCGGCTTCATTCATCAGTTCATCCGCGGCGCCGCCATGGACGCCTGCCTGCGCTTCGCCAACCGCGCCGGCGCGTTGTCCATCACGCGTGCCGGCGGTGTCGCCGCCTTCTGTGACCATGCCCACGCCCGCCGCTTTATGCGGGCCGCGCTCGGCTAAGGCTGCCGCCGTCCGTCGCGCGGCTGGTCGTCTGGTGCGGCCGGGCCCGAGGGGCCCGCGCGGCTCAGCCGCCCATTGCTGGACCGTGCTCTTGCGTGGTCCGCGCCTGCGGCGGAGCTTCCGCAGCCGGCAAGGGGCGCCCGCTGGCGCTCGTGGGGCCTCCAAGCTGCCGCAAACGGCACTCTGGAAGCGCCTTTCCCGGTAGCGCGCTTCCCCTGCAAAATAGAAAGAAGGTGGCCGAAATCAGAACCCCGGGGGCCGCGTCGGACGCGAACGCCGCCCCGCCCCGCCCGACCGTCCTGGTGGTGGACGATGAGCGGGCGCTCGCCGAGTTGACCGTGGCCATCCTGAAGGTGGAAGGCTTCGATGCCCGTTGCGTGTATAGCGCGGAAGACGCCCTGGTGGTGGTCCGCGCCTGGCGCCCTCGGATCATCCTGCTGGACATCGTTCTCCCCCGCATGAACGGCGTCACGGCGGCCCTGCGCCTGGCGCGGACGTTTCCGGATCTGCGAATTATCCTCATCTCCGGGCAGGCCGATATTTTAGAGCTGCTCGAGCCTGCCCGGTCGGCCGGCTACGATTTTCCCGTGTTGGCCAAGCCGGTGCCGCCCTCCGAATTGATCCGGGTCTTGCGCGCTTCCGCGCCCGAGCCGCCGGCGAAGGAGTTTCGCCGCCCGGCGGGCTGAGCCGGTAGCTCAACCTGAAACACCGCCCCGCCGCCGGTTTTTGGCCCGCAGGGTTCCCCCGTGCTTGAGCACAATGCCCCGGCTGACCCACAGCCCCAGGCCGATGCCGCCGCGCCTGCCGGTGATGAAGGGCTCGAAGATGTGTTCCATCTCGCCGGGCGAGATGCCGGGACCGGTGTCGGCGATGGTGACGCACGCGTCCGCTCCCCCATCAGCGCGGGCAGCGCCCAAGCAGATCAGAAGCGTTCCGCCCGTCGTCCCCATGGCGTCGAGCGCGTTGGCCACCAGATTCGTGAAGACTTGCCGCAGTTCATTGCCGAACCCCTGCACCTCTATGCCTGGCGCCAGGCGCATCTTTACCGGCACGTGGCATCGGGCGGCGCGGGGAGAGAAGGCCCCGGCGACGCCGCGCAGCATCTCGGCCAGATCCACCGCACCCATCTCCGGTTCGGCGCGGAAGTAGCCGAGCGTATGGCGCGTGACGGCGCTCACCCGCTCCAACTCCGCCTCGATCTGCTGGACCAATGGCCGCAGCCCTGGCGCCAACTCGGGCTCGCGGCAGAGCAAGTAGGTGGCGCTGACCGCGGCCGCCAACGGGTTGTTGATTTCATGCGCCATGGTGGCGGCCAGCCGCCCCATCGCGGCCAGCTTGTCCGCTTGCATCAGCGCCGCCTCCGCTCGTCGCGACTCCCGCAGGTCCCGGGCAATAAAGCCGCGCGCCATCGCTTGGCCGTCCGCCTGGCGAATAGCGAAGGCCTTGGCGTGAACGGGAAGCCGTTCGCCGGTGAGGCGGTTCTGGAACTCGACCTCGCCCTCCCAGCCTTCGTTGGCCATCTGCCGCCGGCGCACGTCCCGCAGGTACTGGTCGGCGCGATCGGGGGGAAAAAAGTCCCGCAGGGTGGCCTGCGGCGGAATGGCCTCCCAACCCAGCATTTGCAAGCCGGCCGGGTTGATGTAGGTGACCGCGCCGTTCAGCGCCGCCGTCTCAATCATGTCCCCGCTGTGGGTGACCACCTCCGCCAGGCGCCGTTGCTCGGCTTCCGCCAGCGTTCGTTCGGTGATGTCCCGCGTCGTGCCGGCGATGGCTTCCACCTCTCCGTTCGCGTCCAGCACGGGGACAAAAATATAGTCATAGACGCGGCGCCCGTTGGTGCCGGTGAACGGCACTTCGCCGCGGACCGGCTGTTTGCTGGCCACCAACTGCTCAATCTCCCGGTCATGCATCGCAGCATGCCAGGGGTCGTAGCCCAGCTGTAGGCAGGTGCGTCCCTTCGCCTCCGCCCAGGTCTTGCCCCACATGGCCAGCAGGGCCGGATTGGCGTAAACGAAGCGATGCTGGCGGTCCAAGACGTAGGCTAAATCCGGGGTGTTGGCCAGGATCGCGTCACAGATGCGCCGCCACCGCTCGGTTTCGTGCGTCGGACTCAATGCGGGCACCGTGGCTCAGCCGGAGGTTCGATCGTGCCTCTATGCTGACTCTAGGGGAAAACCTGAATGGGTGCCAGCCTCACGTTGCCAGCCGCCGTGGGACAGGCGTCCTCGCCTGTCTGACCGTAGGACAGGCGTCCCGCCTGTCTGCCTCCGGCGGAGCTATTTCCCTGCTCGGCAGCCGGGACGGCTGCCCTACGGGAGCGTCAGGCCTGGCAGCCGGGACGGCTGCCCTACGGGAGCGGCAGGCCGGGCAGCCGGGACGGCTGCCCTACGGGAGCGTCAGGCTCGGCAGCCGGGACGGCTGCCCTACGGGAGCGGCAGGCCTGGCAGCCGAGCCGCCTCAACCCCAGCCCGCGGGTTCATCACCGCCGCGCGGAGCGCCCAGCCCCGGCCCGTGCTACACTGCGTGCAACAATGACGGCTTCGGCTACCTGCCTCCGGTTCCGAATTATCACCCGCTGACCCCTTCTCGGTCAGCGGCGCTCGTCCGTTTTTCCCGGCAATCTGCTGATTTGCTTCCCCGCCCGAGGCGGGGCGGTTGCTTGATCCGGAGGCCTCCATGTCCGCTCCTTCTGCTCCCTTCATCGAGATCTACGACACCACGCTGCGCGATGGCGCCCAAGGTGAAGGGGTGGCCTTTGCCGTCGAGGAAAAGCTCGAGGCTGCCCGTCTGCTCGACAGCCTGGGCTTGAACTTCATTGAGGGCGGATGGCCCGGCGCCAATCCCCGCGACAGCGAGTTCTTTGCCCGCGCCCGGAGCGAACTTCGGCTGCAGCGAGCCCAGTTGACCGCCTTCGGCAGCACGGCGCATCCTGCCTCCGGGCCGGAGGGCGACGCCAACCTGCGCGCCCTGCTCGACGCCGAGACCGAGGTCATCACCATCTTCGGCAAAAGCTGGACGCTGCATGTCCGCGAGGCGCTGGGCATCGCGTTGCCCGCCAACCTACACTTGATCGAGGGCTCCGTCGCCTTCCTGCGCCGCGCCGGCCGCC
>JBOGKW010000044.1:0-19851 GCA_050746205.1 Terriglobales bacterium
CCGCCGTCAATGGTTCATTGGCGCCCTGCAAGCGCAAGCGCCACTCGACCCAGGCTTCCGCCTGCAACGCTGGCATGGTTCCACCCGCCGCCCAGCCCACAAAGCGCGTCTCGGCGTCGCGCTACTGGATGGATTGTACGGCCTGTCGCGACCTTCTGCGCCCTGGACGCTGCGCTCCGCGCGCTCCTCCGCGAGCGCCGACCGGCCGCGGCGGGCGCCGCTTTTGTTATCCTGCCGTTTTGGCTCCCGGCTTATGAGCGCCATTGACGAGGCATTGCGGGCGAACGCGGATTACGCCCGGGGTTTCACCGCCGGGGGGCTGGCCGCCCCACCGCGGCGGCGGCTGGCGATATTGGCGTGCATGGACGCCCGCCTGGCCGTCCACCGCATGCTCGGCCTGGCAGAAGGCGACGCGCATGTGATCCGCAACGCCGGCGGCATTGTGGATGCCGACGCGCTGCGGTCGTTGATCGTCTCCCATCACGAACTGGGGACGCAGGAGTTCATGCTGATCCATCACACCGGCTGCGGAATGCTGGGACTGCGCGACGACGCGCTGCGCGCGCGGCTGCGGCAAGCGACCGGCATCGACGCCGATGCCCCGAGCCGGTTTTACGGCTTCGCCGATCTGGAGGCCGACCTACGGGAGCAGATGGCAAAAATCCGCGCCCACCCCTGGATCCCCAGCTCCGTCACCGTCCGCGGCTTCATCTTTGACGTCGCCACCGGGCGGCTGCGGGAAGTGGCTCCGACCGCGCGCTAGCGCCGGCGGCCCGGCCGCCGCGAGCTGCGCGGAAGGAGCCGCCGCGCTCATCAACGCGGCGTTGGTTTTGTTGGATTTTCAGGGCCGCTGGGGAATGTGAACCTCACAGTCACGCCACCCACGAGGTGGTAAGCGCCCGCGCCTCAATTCCCGCCGCGCTACTGCTTTTCCGGTTCCTCCGCCAGCCAGTCCTCGATCTCGCGCCGCAGCTTGGGAAGTTCCGTTTCCACGACGCCCCAGACCACCTCGTTCGCCACGGCGCTGTAGCCGTGGATTAGCCGGTTACGGAAAGCGATGATTTCCTGGCAACGGCTGATGCGACCTTCAATTTCAGGAAAGCGCCCCAACGCCTGCCGCAACGCCTCGCCCACAATTTCAAACCGCCGCTCCACCGCCGAGCGCAACATCGCGTCGGCCGCGTATTCCCGGAGCGTCTTGCCTTGCGTGAACTCGCCGATCCGCCTCGAAATTCAGTAATAGCGCCTGGCACTCGCCGAAAATTTCGCGGTCGAGCGCGGGGAGCTGACGATGTTCGATCTTGTTCCGCAGCTTTAGGAAGAATTCAAGGTTCTTCCGTTCCGGCGGGTGCTCGTTTGCGTAGAGCTGGCACACGCATTCCGAGAGCTCCCAGGCCCTCCGTTCGCCGTCAAGTTTGACAAATCGGCGGGGGCGTTGCATCCGGTAAGAGGGGGGCTTCCGCCGCTTGAAGAAGATTGCGTGGAAAAGCGCGGTCCAGGCGACAGCCATCAAGACAATCTAGGCCGGTGATCGAAAAGCCGCCGTAGGGCGGTTGTACGTCTCAGCGGCGAGAATTGCTGCCTCTCGGGCTTTGGTCAGGCTGGCGCCTGCCCTTTGCGGGAGCTTTGGCATCTTCACCTCCGGTCGTTGCCCGATAACCCCTGCGCGGGAGAGTCTATCGCCGCCAGGTCGGCGAGGGCGGTGGGGCGGAGGGCCTCGAAATCTTTCTGCGGAACCCTAGCGTAGCGCCAGCTTTCGCCGGTGAGGGCGGTCGCCTCCTCGCACCAGCGCCCGGCGGCGTCGCCCTTGTGCGGCACGTCGGCGGTTTCCTGGCCCTTGGTCTCGAGCAGCCAGTGGCCACCATCGCCGTCCACCGCGACAAAATCGGGGTAATTAGGACCGCAGGTTCATGGCTGGCTAAGCGTACTCGATGCAGAGGCCGAAGGCCTGAGGGACTTTCGCGAGCGATTTCACGCCCGGCGCGTTATCGCTGACTCATATGCCGACTGCAACTCAGCGAAGACCGATCTGCGGGGTGGCGCAGCACTGAGATGAGCGCTTCGCAGCTCCCGCATGAAGGCGTTCCACATGTGGCGCCCTCCCTCTTCCAGAATCTGTGCCCGAATCGAAAGCTCGCGTGAAGCGGGTGTATGCCTGCGCCCCCAGGCCCCCATGTGAACCACGAGGGGGACAAGCTGAACGGAGGCCTCTGTGGGACCGTAGTGGAACACAGGAGTTTCCTTGAGCGTGCGGCCAGTTGGAAGGTGACCCGACGCATCGTGGCGAAAGTTGAACATCACGCCGGCGAGCTTTTCCCGCGTGTCGGCTTCATCGTGACCAACATGACGCTGCCAAGCTGGGCGGTGGTGCGCTTCTACAACAAGCGTGGCACAGCGGAGCAGTGGGTCAAGGAGGGGAAGCAGGCGGTGAAGATGACCCGGCTGAGTTGCCACCGCTTCCGTTCCAACGAAGTCCGCCTGTCGCTGAGCCTGATCGCCTACAACTTGGGGAACCTGTGGCGGCGGCTGGCGCTGCCCGCGAAGATCGACAACTGGTCGTTGACGAGCTTGCAGCAACGGCTGGTCAAAACCGGCGGTCGGCTGGTCAAGCATGCCCGGTACCGCTGGCTGCTGTTGGCGGAGGGCCACCTGACGCGGCGACTGTTCGAGAGCATGGTGCGGCGGATCGCGGCACTGCCGCTGCCGGCCGGGTAACGGACAAGGGTGATGTGCTGGTACATCCAGCAAAACGAGAGGAGGATGCCGAGGCGTCCACAAAATGACTCAAAACGCGGCCTATCCCACCCTGTGGGCTCAACCGAGGAGTGTCCGGCCCGAATGCGGCTGCCCGACGCAGCCACTTTTTCCCAATCGCGACCAACCGGGTGTATGCTGGCGGCGTATTGGGTGGTCAAAAAGGATGTTCCGGCTAAGACCCTGAAGCCATTTGGGCTCGAGTTCATGGAGGAGGCCGTGACCGGCGATGCGGCGGGCGGAACGGTTCGCGCAATGTGCTGCTCCACAATCGACTCGGACATGTCCGCCGCCGGCATGTAGGCCGTAAGCGGCTGGCACTGCAGTTCCATCGACAGCTGCGTCTAGCGCGGTTCGGGGCCTCGGCTGGACTCCTACCCCGCCCTGCGCGGAGCGTGTGTCGGCCGCAGCGCAGCCCGGGTTCACCACAGGCCCCGTTTTGCACCGGGTGGCCACTGTTCTCGTGCCGCCACGTACGGCGTCCATGCCCAACGGCATAAAGGAAACCTTCTCGCGCTGGCTTCGCGCGGCTGTGCCCGTCCTCGCCCCGGGGTTGGCATCCAGCCGCGACAGGCCGTCTCCGTCCGCAAGCCGTGCCGTGCGGCAGATCATGGGCGAGCCTTTCAGCGGGCCGGTAGAAGCGGACACCAGGACCGGTACCGCCGCCGCCCTGGCCGCCCTCTGGCTGGACGCGCGATACGCCCTGCGCCAGCTTCGCCTGAACCCCGGGTTTAGTGCGCCGTGTATCGTCACCATGGCGGTCGGCATCGGGATCGGCGCCGCAGTGTTCAGCATTTCCTACGACGTCGCGCTCAAGCCGTTGCCGTACCCGAACCCGGGCGCGCTGGTGGCGATCCGCGCGCTCCACGGCGCCCAGGGCACCCCATTCCCGTTCCTTACCGGGCCCGAAGTTGACGCAGTTGCTGCCAGTCCCGTGTTTGCCGATGTTGCCGAGGTCGCGCCCACCGCCGTGGTCACGGGCGGGGCCGGGCGCCCCCGGCAGCTGGCGGGCCTGGCGGTGACCGGCAATCTGTTCTCGCTACTGGGCACCAGGGCGCTGATCGGCCGCACCCTGCTGCCTGCCGACGCGCGTCCAGGCCATAGCCACGTCGCCGTGCTCAGCTACGCCTGCTGGCGGCGCGCCTTCGGCGGCAGGGCCGGCCTGGTCGGCGCCCAAGTCCAGCTATCGGCGCAGGCCAGCACCTTTTTCACTAACAAATCCCTCCGCGGCGCCGCCTTTACGATCGTCGGGGTTATGCCCCCGGCAAACAAGTTTCCTTTGCGCGGCGCGATCTGGATCCCGACGGTACGCCGGCACAACTCCAACTACACGGATATGATGGGGAACTCGCTCCGCCAGCACCGCGATTTCGAGGCGATTGCCCGGCTGCGAGACGGGGCGTCCACGGCTCAGGCCGAGCGGTCCCTGCGCGCAACAACCGCTGCCCTCCGGCGCAATCCGGCCAATGGCGAGGCCGCCTGGCTGCTCAGCGCGACGAGCCTCCGGGACGCGGTCGTAGGGCCGACTGGGCGGCAGCTGCTGCTCTGGCTGCTGGCCGCGCTTTGCGTGGTGCTCCTGACCTGCCTTGCGGTGAGCAACATGCTCATCGCCAGGGCGCTGGCCAGGCGGCAGGAGGTGGCGACCAGGAATGCCCTGGGGGCGGATCGAGCGCGGCTGTTTCGGCAGTTCCTGGTCGAGAGTGCGTGCCTGGCAGCCATCGCCTCCGCCCTGGGCGTGGCTCTCGGCGCGCTAGCAGTGGGCGCGGCGCGGCACTTTCCGCTGCCGGGCATTCCAAGGCAGCAAGCGATCGGAATTTCGGTCCCGATACTGTTCGCGGTTCTTGCATTTTCAGTCCTGACCGGCCTCATTTTTGGGCTGGCCCCCGCCTGGCAGTTCGCCTCCCAAGATATCTCGCCCCACCTGGGCGGTTTCGGCGTTGACCGCGGAGGTGGGCCGGGCCTGCCCCGGCTCCGGTCCGTCTTTGGAGCCGTGCAGGTCGGCCTGGCGGTCCTGCTCACGGTGGGGGCGGTGGCCGCTTCGGTCGGTCTAGCCGACATTATGGGCGCCAACGTGGGCTACCGCCTGGAGCACCTCGTGGTGGGTTCCTTCAGTCTCAGCCACCGCTCCTGCTCGGACATGGCCAGCTGCAACTGGGCCATTCGCGACATTACGCAGCGGGTCGGCGCGCTTCCGGGCGTCGAATCAGCCGCCGTCTCCAGCGCACGTCCGCTAGGTATTACGCTGGGCGCGGGCCGGGTGCGCGCCCAGGAGGCCGCGCCCGCGCCCGGCGGGATGGTGTTCACCAAATTCGTCGTCGTAACTCCAAGGTACTTCAAAACACTGCGAATCAAGATAATCGCGGGCCGGACCTTCACCTGAGCGGATCGCGCAGATTCGGCTCCGGTTGCGGTCGTAAACCAGTTGATGGCGGAAAAGTATTTTCACCGCGGGGACCCGGTGGGTCGCTTCTTCACATTCGGCCCCCCGCGGGGCCCCGTGGTCTGGACGCGCGTCGTCGGGGAGGTCGCGGCGGTCAGAAACTGGCGGCCGACCGTGCCAGCCCAACCCGCTTTCTATATCCCCATGGCACAGTCCCCGTTCCTGCCGCCCACGGCCCTGCTGGTCCGCTCGGCCGTGTCGCCAGCCTCCCTACGGAGGGAAATGGCGCGGGCCGTGGCCTCCGCGGCGCCGGGAACGCCTTTGTTCAACATCCAGACCGGTCGCGAGGTCCTGGGTGGGATCGCGGCCCCATCGCACTTCCGCCGCCTCCTCCTCGCCGGCTTCGGCGGACTGGCGCTGTTGCTGGCGGTCCTCGGCGTGGCCGGCATCACGGCCTACGGGGTGCAGCGGCGGCGGCGGGAGATCGGGCTCCGCATCGCTCTGGGAGCGCGGCGTATCGCCGTCGTTTCGATGGTTATGCGGCACGCCGTCGGCGTCGCTCTGGTGGGGGTTGCGGCGGGCGCTGCCTGCGCCTGGGCCGTCGCGGGGGCGGCACGCGCCGTCGGCCTGGTCCATTGGCCCATCCACCCCTGGGGCGTTGCCTACGCCGCTGGCGCGATCTTCTGCGCCGTCGTTGTTGCCTCGCTGATTCCTGCGGCGCGCGCCGCGCGCGTGGATCCGGTGCAGGCGCTTCGTTCGGAGTAGGCGCGAGGCCGACCGCAAGTCGGAGCGCGCCCGTCGAACGGGTAATCCAGAAGGGAAAGGGAAGGCACCAGCATGCTGCTGATTCTCACCGACCGGGGAGATCTATTGATGGACGTGATGCTCCCCGCCCTGGAGCGCATCAGCGTCCCCTGTTTCCGGTTCAATACGGCGCAGTTTCCGCGGCTTGTGCGGGGCAGCGTCGAATATGGCAGGGTCGGCGGCGCTCGCGCCCGAATCGAGGCTGACGGTCAGGTACTGGACCTCGACGGCGTCACCGCCGTCTGGAACCGCCGCCCGGGCACCCCGGCGCCCGATCCCCGAATGAAGCGGGAATTCCGGTCAAGGCCAAGTGGGTTCGGCACCCAATCCGTTGGGCATACTTGTCGCGACGGGATAATTGTCATTCAAGATGCGCCGGGAACACGTCAACTGGGCGGCGGGACCGGTTGACATCTGCCGCGCCGCTGAGGGGTTTGGCAAGGTCTTGCTCCGAGCGGTCACCGCAGGTGGCAGGATTGACGACCGTTTTTCGGCCCCGCCCCGGTGATCGCTGCGGCTGGGCTTCGACGGGGTCCCCAGCGCGCAGCGGCGGATGCTGGGGCGGGACGGCCGGCAACGGGCGCCCGCTAGCGCCCGGGGCGTTTCCGGGTAGCCGCGAATGGCTGATACGACAGCGCCACGTGCTTGCCCAGCACCCACTTGCCGTACCAGTTGAACCAGTACTGGTAGCGGTCGCGAATGTAGGTTGGCCGCGTGAACCCGTGGAACTGCTGCGGATATACGATCAGCGCCGTGGGCACATGCAGCGTCCGCAGGGCCTCGTACATCTGCTCGCCGCCCACCAGCGGCACATTGAAGTCGCTGGTGCCGCCCATGAACAGCGTCGGCGTATGGATCTGGTTGGCATGGAAGAACGGATACCCAATCTTGAGGTATCGCCGCACATGCTCCCAGGGCTCCCCCAGCTCAAAGTTGTATTGGTTGACGTACTCGTCCACGCCATACAGCAGGAACGGATCGCCCACGCCCGCGCCCGCGCTCGCCGCCTTGAACTCGTTCGTGTGCGCGATCACGAAGTCCGTGGTCATGGCGCCGTAGCTCCAGCCGCCCACGCCCATGCGCTTCGGGTCCACGATTCCTTCCCGAATCACCTGGTTCACGCACGCCTCGACGTCCTGCACCTCATCCACGCCCCAGTTCGCCCAGATCGCCTTCTGGTACGCGATCCCGCGCCCGTCGCTGCCGCGGTAATTCACGTTCAGCACCGCGTAGCCCCGGGCCGCGAACAACTGCCGCATCGGCGAGAACCCGTGCGCGTCCTGCCCCTGCGGGCCGCCGTGAATCCACAGCAGCAGCGGATACGGCTTCCTCGCCCCGGCCCGGTCCGGCAGGGTGATCAACCCGTACACGCGCGTGCCGTCTTGGCTGATGGCGTGCATGTTGTCGGCCTTGGCCAGCGCCAGACCGCGCAGCAGTTTCGCGTTCTGGTGCGTCAGCTGCCGCAGATGGCCATCGCTTAGCGCAAACACTTCGCCCGGCCTGGTGTCGGTGGTCCACAGCAGCGCCTCATGCCCCGCCTTTCCCGAGTGACCCCGCGATGCGCCTTCCGCCTGCACCAGCCGGGTCACCGCGCCGGTCGCGACGGCAACGCTCGCCGGATACCGGTCGCGGTTATCCGTTACCAGCACGATCACGTGCTTGCCGTCCGGCGTCCACTGCGGCTGATGAATTGGCCGGTCGAAGTCCGCCGTGACCACCTTCGCGTGCCCGCTTCCGTCGGCCGCAATCAGCGCCAGCCGATCCTCCTGGTATTGCCAGTACTTCACGTGCCCGCCGCGCAAAAACGCGATCTCTTCGCCGTCCGGGCTCCATGCCAGCGGCCCAACGTCCGCGCCCAAGTAGCGCGTCAGCCGCCGCGGCTCCGACCCGGCCTTCGCCGCCACCACGAAGACGTCCGTATTGATGTTCCGCTCCGGCTCCGCAGTGTGGTTGCTGACGAACGCAATCTCTTTCCCGTCGGGCGACCACACCCCGTCCTGCTCGTCGAACTTCTTGCCGGCCGTCAGCTTCGCCATCTTGCCCGTCGCGATGTCGTACAGATACAAGAATGTGTGCGACGCCGCCGTGATGTAGCCGCGCATGTCTTGCTTGAACAGGTAGCGTGTGATCACGATCGGCGCGATGTACTTGTGTTCCTTGGCGTCGTTGAACGCATTCGCGCTCACCACCCTGCCCACGTGAACCGTCAGCAGCAGCTGTTTTCCATCGGGCGACCACCGGTAGGCCTGGATCTCGCCCTGCTTCTTGGCCACGTGCGTCAGTTGGCGCGCCTCGCCACCCTGGCGCGGCAGCACCCAAACCTGCTTGCCCTTTACCCTGCCCTTCCGGCCCGATAAAAACGAGATGGACTTCCCGTCCGGACTCCACTCCGGCGCGCTCACGGACCCGTTGTAGCCATACGTGAGCTGGCGGTCCCGCTTCCCGTCCCAGCTCACCATCCACAGGGTCGTGGTGCGCTGGTCCTTCTTCAGGTCCGTCGTCCGGACCGTATACAGCACCCACTTCCCGTTCGGCGACACCTTCGGGCTCCCCACATCCTTGACGCGAAAAACATCGTTCAGCGTCAGCGGATGGGGCTTCACGGCAGCCCGCGCGTTCACCGGAGCCACGGGCACAAGCGCCACGGACAGTAGCAGCAACCCCAATCTGGCCTTCGTCATGGCAGGAAGTATATGCCAAACTTCCATGACTGCTTTCAAGTGACCCGCGGAACACCCCGGCCCCGCTGTGACCTGACTGGGGCCGTGACTGGGAGCTGCATGTGGCGGCAATTTGGGGAGACCCGAAGCGCTGGACCCGGTCCCCGAAGCCGTCCGCGGCTTCAGCATGCGCCGCTGCAGCGGCCCGCGGGAGCGTCTCCAAGCGACTGGGCTTCGACGGGGTCCCCAGCATGCAGCGGCGCATGCTGGGGTGGGACGGCCGGCAGCGGACGCCCGCTGGCGCTCGGGACGTCATTGACTGGCGCGGGCCCCAGCGCGGCTGCGCCGCGCGCCCCGCTTTCGCACCGGCTGGGCCGAGAGCCCCGTCCACCGCAGCCCCGCCGGTGCATCGCTCCACCCCAACGCGCGCCGCTGCGCGTTGGGGACCCCGGAAGCGCCGCGCCGCCTCGCTGAGGCGGGCCGAGCCATTTCTCGGGAGGGGAATTTCGCGGGCCTTCCTCTGGGTGGCGCACCGACTTTGCCCCCCGGGCAAACGGCGCGACCCCCACGAGCGGTTCGAAATCTTTGGGTGCGATTTTCCCCGGCGCCAAGGCAAGTAGACGGCAAGCGCTTGCGGGCGCTTACGTCACAAACGCGGCACAATGTTGTGCCGTTTGCGGCGGCCGGTTCCGCGGGCCGTTGAAAAGAATGGTGAGCCGCGAAGGAATCGAACCTTCAACCTACTGATTAAGAGTCAGTTGCTCTGCCAATTGAGCTAGCGGCCCACGAGGGAAACGCCGCGGTCCGCTGCCGGCCGCGACGATGCTCTTCCGAGTTTAGGGCAAAAGCGGGCGTTTGTGGCTACCCGCGCCGGCGCCACGAGCGGACGCGACGGGCGATGCAGGGGCGGGCATGGCGCCTGCGCCGGGCACGGTGACGGCAGCGGTGATGGCGGGCTCAGCCGGCGATTCGGGATCGTCCGCTGGCCGGACCTATCGGCGCCCTGGCGCGAAGGTATTTGGGACTCCAGTGCAGACGAGACGTCTCGCACGCCGACGGGCTGTCGGCGCGCCGGCGGCTACGCCGGGTCGCCAATGAAACCGCCCGGTCGTGTTCACTCAAGGGGTGCGGCGGCAGCGACCCGACCCGCGCGGCAAGTTATGACCCGGTGCGGCTTCCCGACATCAGTGGGCAGTCGCAGCGGCGGCCGTTGGCGTCCTTTGTTTTGGGGCTCTCTGGCCGTGGCCGGAATCGCGCTGATAGATTAGCGTTCTGGCGGGGCCTTTTATTAGGCCGATCACGGCGGCAATAATGGCGACGACGCCAGCACCTGCCAACCCCGCGTAAACCATGAACTCCGATTTCGAGCATTCGCCGGGTCCGGGCAGGCTGCAGTCGCCATCGGCAGCAGCAAACGCGGCCCCGCCGGCGCCGCCGACCCCGGCGCCGATCGCGGCATCCCGAAGCATGTGAGATTTTCTGTTCAGGTACACCCGCGTAATCTGCGTTCTGTCAATGTGCCGCGTCGAACCGCCCGGGGTCAGGACGTCCATCCCGGAGTCGGAAGCCTCGACGAACGTGCCCTTCACCGTCGCGGCCCGCGACCGCCGGACCTCGACCGGCGAACGCGGTGGTACGCCCTCGACCGCCGCCCAAAGGCCCGTCTGCGCAGCGGCACAGGCGCAGAGAGCCAGCACGCAAGCAAAAGCGAAGATTCCCCTCATGGCAGACCCCCTTTCTAGGGTGGTGCTGAAAAGGCTACACCCTGCGCGCCTCCCGCGTAGCGCGGGGCTGCAGGGTGCCACCTTCGGGCGGCTCAGCCGCCCTATTCTGGACGCTCCCGGTGGTCCCACCCCAAAGCGCTCCGCTCCACCCCAGCGCGCACCGTTGCGCGCTGGGGACCCTGGCGCTGCGCTTTGGGGACCCCGGATCGCTGCGGCTGGGCCTTCACGGGGTCCCCGGCATGCAGCGGCGCATCCTGGGGTGGGACTGCTGGCAACGGACAGCCGCTGGCGCTCGTGGCGTCTCCAAGCTGCCGCGAATTGCAGCCTCCGGTTCCGCCGAGGCAGAGACGTGGTGGGAGATAATTACGCGCAAGGAGGTGTGGTCCAGGCTGCGGCTATCGGCGATCTTGCTCGCAGCCGTGTTGCTGGATCCCGGTCCTATGTCTCTTTTCGCGCAGAATCCGTCCCCCGATCCGGCTCCGCAGCTCACAGAAGGTCCGGCGTTCACCGTGATTGGATCCTCCATCCGCACCAGCAACGCACAGGAAATGTCCGGCACCGACGGCAAAATTGGGCCGCTCTGGAATCAGTTCATGCACGGCGGCGCGGAGGCAGTTCCAGGCGTCATCGAGCAGGGAACGATTTACGCCGTTTACACCCGCTACGAGAGCGACGAAACCGGAGCCTACGACCTGATTCTCGGTAAATCCGTTGCGCCCGCACAACCGGTTCCGGCCAACATGAAAAGCATTCACATCCCGGCTTCCAGCTACCTCGTTTTCTCCGTCGCCGGCAGCTCCCCGGGTGCCATCAAAACAGCATGGTCGAATGTCTATGCTTACTTCGTCCATCACACCGACCACCGCCGAGCGTTCAGCACAGATTTCGAGCAGCATTCCAGCTCAGCGACCAGATTTTTTATCGCCGTTGGTTAGGGTCTGGCCCGCGCGAGATCATTGCTGGGAAAAGGAATGACGCCCAGGTCCACCGAATCCAATCGAGACCTGATGGGCTTACAACGTGCGGGTACTGCCACTCGCAAGACAATCGAAGCCAGGTGAGGCCTGTTTTTGCAGGGGCGATACTCGCTCCCGCCAGCAAGCGGCTCAGGCGCCCTATTCTGGACGCTTCCGCTGGCCCCACCCCAAAGCGCTCCGCTCCACCCCAGCGCTGCGCTTTGGGGACCCGGGGTTGCTGCGGCTCGGCTTCGACGGCCGGGAACGGACGCCCGCTGGCGCTCGGGGCGTGTCCAAGGTGCCGCGACTAGAGACGGTCCGCGACCAATCGTTGGTCCAGCATCCGCTTGTGCGAGAGTTGCTTCGCTCCGTAGCGCCTTTGTTTTTATCCCACAACCGCCGCTCCCCCGGGCTCTTCGTGCGCCTCTCTCAGTCTCCTGAGCGCGCCACCCCACGCGATCACGTCATCGGCCATCATGTGCACGAGTTTCTGGTGCTGTTCGTGAGGCTTGAAGGTACTGAAGTTCTCAAAATCCGTACGTAACGAAAGCGCCACTTGCGTCCTGACGTCGGCAATCTTAACCTCGCCCATCACTAGGCGAAGGCTCTCCACGGCCCGCACCCCGCCAGCCCCGCCGTACCCGACAAAACCGGCCGCCTTGTTGTGCCACTCGTGAAAGAGAAAATCGATGGCGTTCTTTAGCGCGGCGGAGGTGCCGTGGTTGTACTCCGGCGTCACGAAAATGAACGCGTCCAGCGAGTCGATTTTCGCGCTCCATGCCTGTGTGTGCGCCTTGGTGTACCGGCGCATCAACGGGGGCATGGGCTCGTCCAATAGCGGCAGCCTATAGTCCCCGATGTCTACGATCTCAAACTCCGCGTCCGCGCGGCTCTTCAGAACGTCGTAAACCCACTTCGCCACCGCCGCGGCCTTACGTCCCGGCCGCGTGCTCCCGACAATGATTCCTATCCTGAGCATGGTTCCTGGTGTCTCCTGTATACGTGATGTGTCAACAACTGACTAGTCAAGTTCACCACGCCAAGTGAGGCGAAGCCCGAGGGGCGAGGCCGTCGTCAAGGCGGAATAGGCCATGAGGCCCAGCGGCGCCAGCAACGCCAACGGAACAGGCGCGGCCGCGTTGGTTAGGGCTCACGCCGCGACCTAGCGGGCCGGCTGGGTACGCGCCTGCGTCAGGAGGTTCTTGACGGTGGTCAGGGGGTTGCCGGGATATCTGCCGTTGTCGAGCGGCTCATGCACGGCAAGGCCGTTCACCATCGACAGCGAGTATTGCAGTTGCACCCACACCGGGAACACACTCTTGTCCTGATTGGGATCCGCCGCACGCTGACGCTCGATCTCCGCCTTCAGCTGTTCCACCGTTCCCGCCGAGACGACCTCGAATCGTTCGCCGATCACGCTCTCGGCGGTCGCCGCGAGCTGGCGCGGGCTGATCATGTCGCCGGCGACGCGCAGGTAACGCGGAGCCTTCTCGTCGAGTGCCGCCGCGGCGGTGAAAGCCGCCGTATCGTTCATCGTGGTGAACTGCATGGGTTGATCCGCGCCGCCCCAATGGGTGACGCGGTGCCCTTTGAGATCGAGCAGCGGCATTCCCCACAGCAGCATGTCCATGAATCCGCCCTGAAAGATGGAGGTCGCCTGAATTCGAGCGGCATCGAGCCGGCGGTGGAACTCCAGCCGCAGATCGAAGTTGCGATTCGTACCCGGCATGCGCGTGAAGTCGATCGCAAAATCCGAGGGAATGAAGCGCGGCACTCCGGCGGAGGCCGCCGCGTCGAGCAGCGCGGACTGCGTGTCGACGATGACCCCGTGCAAGCCCTGTAGCGCCGAGACGACCGACGCCACCCCTGACAGGGCACGCGCCGTCTCATCGCGGTTGTCGAGATCGACAATCGCAATCTTCGCCCCCTGCTTCTCCAGCGGCCCGAGCCTGTCGGCCGCCGTACCGGGACGGACGAGCGCCCGTACTTCAGCTCCACGGTTGCGAAGCGCCGCTACGACTAGGCGTCCAAGATTTCCCGTGGCTCCGGCCACTGCGATTGATGTCGTCATTGTGTTCTCCTTGGCGAGGCGCGGCGCCTCAGTAATCCGCGGCGGTCGCCGCGTTGTTCGCAATTCGATTCGAACGGCTCAGCCGCCCTATTCTGGACGCTCCCGGTGGTCGCTGCGGCTGGGCTTCGACCGCCGGCAACGGACGCCCGCTGGCGCTCGGAGCGTCTCCAAGTTGCCGCGCGTTGCATTCTGACCCTGGATACATCATGACCTCGATAGTTTAGCGTGTCAAGTACCGATCCGCACCACCATTGCGGCCATAATGGATACCCATGGGCGCAAAGAGCGGCGATCGAGCCATCCATGATCCCGGGCGCGAAGCGTGGAGCGTGCTCTTTCGATTGATGCAGGACCACCGGCGTTTGGTACGAGCGGTGTGGGACGAGCTCGATATAACGGGCGCGCAGGCCGAGCTTCTCTACTGTCTCGATGCCAAGAGGGCGTCGCCGATGGTCGCGCTGGCGGAAGCTCTTGAATGCAACGCTTCGAACGTAACCGGCATTATCGACAAATTGGAGGCGCGCGGGCTCATCGAGCGCCGCCAGGGCACCGCGGATCGCCGCGTGAAGATGGTGGCGCTGACCAAAGCCGGGCAGCGTCTGCGGGCGAGGCTGCTGGAGCGACTCTCGGAGCCGCCCCGCTTCATCGCGTCGCTATCGGACCCTGACAAGGCCGCACTCCTGGCCATGCTCCGCCGCACCTGAGCGCGCTGCGCCGGCGTGCAGACCCGGGAAGCTCATCGCGGCGGCTCAGCCGCCCTATTCTGGACGCTCCCGCTGGCCGCTTTGCCTGGGCTTCGACGGGGTCCCCAGCATGCAGCGGCGCATGCTGGGGTGGGACGGCCGGCGACGGACGCCCGGTGGCACTCGGGGCGTCTCCAAGTTGCCGCGATAAGTCAGGGCAAGAGCGGGGCTTTGTCGCTGCCCGCGGCGGCGCCACGGGCGGACGCGGGCGATGCGGTGGCGGGCGCCGTGGCTGTGGCGGGCAGGGCGGAGGCGGCGGGCGGGGGCCAATAGCAGGCCTCAAGTTCGGGCACCACGCGATCGGCCGAAAAGCGCTGGACCCAAAGCTGGGCGGCGGCGGCACGGCGGCGGGCCGCCATGGGATCGGCAGCGAGGGCGGCCAGGGCCGCGGTCAGGGCCTCGGGGTCGGCCGGCGGGACCAGAACGCCGTAACGGCCGAAGCCGAGCAGCTCTGCGACGCCGCCGACGCGGGTGGCGACCACGGGCGTGCCGGCGGCCATCGCCTCGGCAAGGGCCAAACCCCAGCTCTCGCCAAAGATGGAGGCGGAGGCAACCACTGCAGCGCCGCGAAAATAGGGGCGCGGATCGGCGACATGCCCGGCCCAATGGCATGCCGCCTCCACGCCCAGGCGTTGCGCCAACTGGCGCAGGGCGAGGCGCTGCGGCCCCTCGCCCAAAATGGTGAGCCGGCCGTCGCACTGGCGGCGCAAGCGGGCCAGGGCTTGCAACAGAATGTCGAAGCCTTTCATCGGTTGCAGGCGGCCGCAGGCGACTATCTCCAGCGGCGTGACCGGCGGCGGCCAATCGGCCAAGGGGGTCGCCGGCGGCAATTCCATCGGGTTGGGAATCACGGCGATGGCCTCCGGCGCCAGGCCAAAAAAAGCGGCCGCGTCCCGCCGCGTGGCGGCGGAGACGGCGATGCGGCGGTCAGCGCGGGGCAACAGCCAACGGCCCAATTGCCGGTGCGCCGGGCTGAGGCCGGTGCGGACATAGGCGTCGGCGGCGTTATGGAACTCCGCGGTCACCCATAGCCGGCGGCGACTCTGAGCGCGGGCCAGCAGGGCGACGATGGCGGCCGCCAATTCCTTGCCCACGATCGCCTGAGCGCCCCAATCGCGCGCGACGCGCGCCACGTGCCGACCTAAGCGCAGCAAACTTAGCGGTGAGTGGGCGGGCAGGGTGAAGACCGGGACGTCGGCCTCGGCCAGGCGCGCCAGGATGGGATTGGGGCGGCCGCTGATCTCCGGCGCGACCTGCCAACTGGCCACCGCGACGCGGCGGCCGCGGCGGCGCAGGTGCACGGCAACGGTTTCGATATTGCGCTCAATACCGCCGCCGCCCAGCCACTGCGACACCAATAAGACACCGTCCGCCGCCACGATGCAATTTGCCCGTGGCAGAGGGATGGCGGCGCGAACCCGCGGGGCTGCCGGCGGTGGCGGCGCGCGGCCCGCGGCGGGACCCGTTTCGGGAACCGGCGCCGCCGTGCGGCTCGGTCGCACAATTCTGGGCCTGCCGCTGGCCCCACCCCAAAGCGCGCCGCTTCACCCCAGCGCGCGCTGTTGCACGCTGGGGTGGGCGGTCGGCAACGGACGCCCGCCGCCGCTCCGGGCGTCTCCAAGTTGCCGCGAGGGGCGTGCTAGGCTGGCGGGCATGGGATGCGACCTTCAGCCCACGCTCACCGGCGAGCTGGTGATTCTGCGGCCGCTGCGGCAGGAGGACTTCGAGCCGCTGCACGCCGCGGCCAGCGATCCGCTGATTTGGGAGCAGCATCCCGAGCCGACGCGATACCAAATCGAGGTGTTCCGGAAATATTTCGATAGCGGCATCGCCTGCGAGGGTGCCTTCGCCGTGGTGGAGCGGGCCCGTGGGAGGATCATCGGCAGCACGCGGTACCACGACTATCGCCCCGGACCGCCGAGCGAAATCGAAATCGGCTACACGTTTTTGCAGCGGGCCTATTGGGGTGGCGGCTACAACGGCGAAATGAAACGGCTGCTGGTCGCCCATGCGCTGCGGTCGGTGGATCGCGTGGTGTTCACCGCGGGCGGCAACAATCTGCGCTCGCGGCGCGCGCTGGAGAAAATCGGGGCGAAGCTGGCCGGAGAAAGCAGCCGCCCGACGCCGGATGGCAGCCCCAACCTCTTGTACGAAATCAGGCAATGCACGGTGGGGTGATCCGCCACGCGGGCCCAGCCGATGCGGCCGGCGTTCTGGCCTGCCTGCTGGCGGCATTTGCGCCCTATCGCGGCGCCTACACCGAAGCCGCCTTTCGCGACACGGTGCTGGATGAGGCCAGCGTGCCGCGGCGGCTGGATGAATGGTGCGTGCTGGTGGCGGAGGCGCCGGCGGGAGCTATTGCCGGCACGGTCGGCGGCGCTGCCAGCGGAAGCGACGGCCATATCCGCGGCATGGCGGTACGGCCGGAGTTCGCCGGCAGCGGGATGGCGCAGGCTTTGCTGGATGCGATCGAAGCGGAGTTGCGGTCCCGCGGCGCCGTGCGCATCACCTTGGACACCACCCGGCCGTTGCGGCGCGCCATGCGCTTCTATGAGCGCAACGGCTACCGCCGCACCGGCGTGGAGCGGGATTTTTTCGCCATGCCGCTCATCGAATACGCCAAGGCACTGTGACGCCGCTGTCCAAAGCGGCTCAGCCGCCCCATTCTGGACGCTCCCGCTGGTCCAACCCCGAACCGCTCCGCTCCACCCCAGCGCGCGCCGTTGCGCGCTGGGGACCCCTGCACTGCGCCTTTGGGGACCCCGGGGTCGCTGCGGCCGGGCCTTCACGGGGTCCCCGGCATGCAGCGGCGCATGCTGGGGTGGGACGGGGTCCCCGGCATGCAGCGGCGCATGCTGGGGTGGGACGGCCGGCAACGGACGCCCGCTGGCCCTCGGGGCGTCTCCAAGTTGCCGCGAATCGCCGCGCGCCGGTAGCATGGACACCGCCCGGCCAATGGCCCCCGGCGAGGGCCGGGCGCAGCCCCTGGTAGGACCCACCGCTGGCCCCGGAACCGTCTGCGCAGTGTCTGCATTCTAGCCATTGTCTCAACCCTGAGACAGGGCGGCGGGGCGGCCGGAAGCTAAGAATTCGCTTGCCAAATAAGTACCTGGAATATCAAATGGATGCGACCCCCCGGATGAAGCCCAAGGGCAGCTCTTTGGCGCTCCATCTGCAACCCAGAGGAGCACCATGTCCGTCCGTTTCCAATCCCCCCAAAGTTTCGCCGCCCTGGCCCTAGGCCTGGCAATGGCGGTGCTGGCGCCGGCGGCTCAGGCGCAGGGCCGGCAGACGCCGGTGGCGATGACGCTGGCGCCCGCGGCGGTGCTGCAAGTGGCCAATGTGAACGGCACCACGGCCAACTCCGGCCAGGCCATCACGGCCGCGCCCGGGGGAGCGTCGCTGGTGACGCTGAGCTATCGGGCCAGCCGGGCCGGTGGCGCGGCATTGACGGTGGCGGCGGCGCCCGGCGCCAGCAGCCCAGCCGGCATCCTTTTATCCCTGTCCGGGCCGGCGCCGCGGCTGGGGGCGTTCACGGCCGGCCAGCAGTTGGTGTCCTCCGCCGCAGGACCCGTGGTGCTGTGGCGCGGCGGGCCGGAGGCGCACGGGTTGGGGCAAAGCTTCTTGGTCCGCTACGCCGCGGCGGCGGGACAAGCCCAGAGCCAGAACGTGGTGCTGGTCTATACGCTCGCGGTCAGCTAGGGGCGGAATCGCCGCCCGCCGGCGGTTGTTCGCGAAGCAGGCGGTAGAGGGTGGCACGGCTGATGCCCAGAGCCGCGGCGGCCTGGACCTTATTGCCGTTGCAAGCGGCCACCGCCTGATGGGCATAGCGGCGATCCATTTCCGCCAAGGGCGCGAGGGACGGGGCGGCGGGGCTCGGCGCGGCGGGGGCGCGGACCGCGGGGGGCAGGTCTTCCACATCTATGAAGTCCGCGGCGGCGTGCAGCGCGGCGGCGCCGAGGGCGTGCTCGAGTTCGCGGATATTGCCCGGCCAGGCATAGCGGGCGAGGGCCAACTGGGCGCGGCGGGTGAGGCCGCGCAGCGGCTTGCCATACTGGGCGGCGCAGCGAGCGAGGAAATGGCGCGTCAGCAGGGGCAGGTCCTCGGGGCGCTCGGCGAGCGACGGCAGGGTGATGCGGAGCGCGGCCAGGCGGTAATAGAGGTCCTCACGGAAGCGGTTGGCGCGGGTCAGGGCGGCGAGGTCGTGATGGGTGGCGGCGATGATCCGGACGTCCACGGTGCGGGGCGAGACCGAGCCGACGCGCAGGACCTGGCGCTCCTGGATGGCGCGCAGCAGCTTGGCCTGCATGGGCAGGGGCAGGTCGCCGATCTCATCCAAAAACAGCGTGCCCTGATGGGCCGCCTCGAACAGGCCGACGCGGTCGGCGGTGGCGCCGGTGAAGGCGCCCTTGACGTGGCCAAACATCTCGGCTTCAAACAAGCTCTCGACGATGGCGGAGCAGTTGGCGACAATCATGGCGCCACCGCTGCCCGGAGAATGGCGGTGCAGGGCGCGGGCCACCAGTTCCTTGCCGGCGCCGGTGGGGCCCTCGACCAATACGGCGGTGAAGTGGGGGCCATAGCGGCGGATGGCGGCCACCACCTCCTGCATGGCGGGACCGGCGGCGATCATGCCGTCCACCTCGGCATGGGCGGCGAGCTCCCGCTGCAGTTCCCCGCTGTGGCGGCGGCGGCGGGCGTCCTCGAGCAGGCCGCCGACAGCGGCGCGCAGGCGCTCGACGGCGAAAGGCTTCTCCAGGTAGTCACAGGCGCCGCGCTGAATGGCCTCGACGGCGGAGGCGGTGGAGTAATAGCCGGTCAGCAGAATGACATTGACGCCGGGATCGGCGGCCAGCATGCGGGCCAGCAGCTCCATGCCATTGGCGTCGGGCAGGCGCAGGTCCAGCAGGACGATGCTGGGACGGAGGCGGAGAAAGGCGTCCCAGGCGGCGGCGCCATCGCCGGCGGTGGCGATCACGAGCTCGCCGGCGGCGGTCGCGGGCTCCAGCGCCGCCGTGATCAAGGCCAGCAGGCCGGGCTCGTCGTCCACCGCCAACAGACGGATGGCGGCAGGGGCGGGGAGGGCGGCGGCAGGGGCGGGGTGGGACATCGGACAGGGGCAGCCGCCCAAGCATTTGCACGCCGGGCGCCGCGAGAGCAATGGTACCGCCGCTGGCGGCGGGGCGCGCGGGGGGCTGGGCCAGGGGACCGATCTGGGCACGGCGCCGGCGGGCAGGCGGGGGAAAGCGGTTCAGCCGCCCAATTTCGGACGCTCCCGCTGGTCCCACCCCAAAGCGCGCCGCTGCGCTTTGGGGGACCCCGGGGTCGCTGTGGCTGGGCTTCGACAGACGGGAACGGACGCCCGCTGGCGCTCGGGGCGTCTCCGAGTTGCCGCGATCAGCCGGTACAGGCCATGGGATGTCCAGGCAGCGACGGAAATTGGCGAAGCACGGCATCGGCTTCAGGACAGGGGTTTTCCTGTCCCTACAGCGCAACCTTTAGAAACCACTAAGGTTGCGGCTAGGGCAAAGATGGCAGACCGTTTGGCCCGTCGGATGCCCCTAAGACCAGCAAAGGCTGGGCCGAGCGTCATGGACCAGCGAGATTACAAAAAGCCCCGGGCCAAGTGCTTGGGCAGGAAACGGACACTGGACATGAAACTGAAATCTTTGCTACCTACTCTGGCCCTGGCGGTGACGGCGGCTCTGTGCGTCGCGCCGCTGTCGGCTCAAACCACTGGCACCACGGCGCTGGCCCTG
>JBOGKW010000045.1:0-19833 GCA_050746205.1 Terriglobales bacterium
GGCGCGCAGGGCGCGCCACCGCCCGGCGGCGATGCGCCGCCGCCGCCGCCACTCCTCGCCGCCATTGGCCGCGGGCGGCTCGAAGGACCGTGCGGCAGGAGCGAACGCGACGCGCCGCCCCTGGGCCCGGACCGAGAGCGCGAAGAATAGGTCATCGTTGAGCACGGCACCCATGGGCAGGGGACGGAAACACTCGCGGCGCATGGCCAGCACCTCACCCGCGGCGTTGACGACCCAGCCCAGCCGGTCCTCGCGTTCCATGAGCCAGCGCTCGAAGCGCCAATAGACGCTCTCGCCGCCGCCGACGCCACAGTCCGCTGCGACCGTCTTCCAGCCCGCCACCGCCCCGACCCGCGTGTCCTGGAGGGGCGCCAGGAGCCGCCGCAGGGCATCGGCGGCGAAACCATTATTGGCGTCGGAAAACACCAAGATCGTACCGGCGGCGGCGGCCACCGCGCGGTTCAGCGCGGCCGCCTTGCCCTGGCGTTCGGGCGCAGAAAGGACCCGCACGCGCAAGGGTGGGCAATGCTCGGCTAAAGCCGCTGCGGCAGCGGCGGCCGCGGCGGCGGTGCCGTCCACCGAGCCATCCTCGACGACGATGACCTCCACTTGGTCGCGCGGATAGTCCAGCGCGGCCAGATTCGCCAGCCGCGCCGGGATCACTGCCGCTTCATTGTGGGCGGCAATGATGAGGCTGACGAAGCCCGCCGGCGCCGGCGGCGCTGGAAGCGGCGGCAGGGTGGCGGCAGGGCCGGCGGCGGGCGCGACCGGGGATCGCGGCCGACTGCGCGTGGCGTGAGCTCGCCATGCGCCGCAGGCCAGGAGCACCAGCGGGTATCCGAGCCAAACCGCCAGCACGAACGCCAGCGCGGCGACGAACGCCGCAGCTGCGGCCGCCACCAGCGCGCTCATGCCCCCGCCGGCCGCGCCGCGGCGGCGAAGTGCGCGGCCAATTGCCGGGCCGTGTCGGCTAGCTCGTACTCGCGGCGGATGGCGGCGCAACCGGCGCGGCCCCACTCCGACCGCCGCTGCGGCGAGCGCAGGCGCAGGATCGCCGCCGCTAAAGCGGCATCATCACCGGGCCGAAACAACAGCCCGTTGACCTCCGGCTGAACCAACTCGCGGATGCCGGCCAGATCGCCAGCCAGCACCGGCAAACCGGCGGCCATCGCCTCCATCAGCGCCACCGGCAGGCCGTCCATCTTGCCCGAAGGCTCGCGCACGCTGGGCAGCACCAAGACGTCGGCGCGCCGCAGCTCCTCGCGCACCTCATCCTCGGTGGCCGCACCGCGCAGCCGCACCAGCCCGCCGATCCCCAGCTCGGCGATGCGCCGCGCCAGCGCGGCGCGCAGCGGCCCGTCCCCCACCAGGCGCAGGGTGTAGTCCAAACGGCCACGCAAGCGCGCGCACGCCGCCAGCAGCACCGCGTGTCCCTTGTAGGGTTGCAGTGAGGCCACGGTCAGCAGGCGGAGCTGGCCGTCCGCGGCGGCTACTGGCGGCTGAGCATACGCCGCGGAGCGGATACCGCAGTGGACGACCGCGACCCGCCCGGGCGCCAATCCCGGGCAGCGGTCCAGCAGCCAACGCCGGTTGAAGTCACTGATGGTGATGACCAAGGCCGCGGCGCGCGCCTTGGGCCCCAGCCCGGCGCGATGGGCAAAGATGTCGTGGGCATGGGCGGTAAAGCTGAAGGGAATGCCGGTCCATTGATGGATGACCCAGGCCGCCAATGCCGGATGCGTGGCGAAGTGGGCATGGATATGCTCGACGCCGGTGGCACGGAAGCGGGCGGCGATCGCCCCGAGCTTGGGCCAGAACAGCACCGCTCCGGCCAAGGCGTTGGCTTCGCCGCTGTGGCTAGCCACCACCTGGGCTGCCCGGCGCAGGTAGGCTGCCGGCGCGGCGGCGAACTGACGGCAGTGCCAGGCCACCTGACGGCGAGACAGCCACGGCTCGAAGGCCACCGCATCGGCTAACGCGGCGGTGGCGGCGTGGCTGCGCGGCGGCTGCGCCCGCAGGAGGGGTGCGATGACCAGTTGGTGTCCCTGCCGCCGCAGCTCCGCCATTTCGCGCAGGATGAAGGTCTCCGACAGCTGGGGATAACGCGAAAGCAGATAACCGAGCACCATGAGTCGAGGACCCGTAACCGAGAGCGATGACCGGACGCGGCGGCGGCGCAGCGCACCGCCGCCGCAGCGCCCCTACGCGGCCGAGCGCGTGGCGCCGACCGGGCCGGTCCGGCCGGTGGGCACGGCGGCGGCCAGCCACTGTGCCAGGACCATCAGGTTCCAAAGCTGGCGGCCGTAATCAGCTTCCCCGCTGGCATGGCGGCGCAACATCATGGCGATGAGGTCGCGGTCCAGCAGCTCCTCCAGGGCGCCGCCGCGCAGGGTCTCCTCCGCCACGCGGCGCAGCGGGCCGCGTAGCCAAGCGCCCAAAGGGATGCTGAAGCCTTGTTTGCCCGCCCGCAGCGTGGCGGCCGGCAGCCGGCCGCGCATGGCCCGGCGGAGCAGATGCTTGCCCCGCCACCGCCGCAGTTTGAGGCGGCCGGGCAGGGAAAAGGCGAACAGCACCAATTCCGTATCCAGCCATGGCTCCCGCCCCTCCAGGGAATGAGCCATGGTCATGCGGTCGAGCTTGACCAGGATGTCATCGCACAAATAGAGGCGCAGGTCGGTGTACAGCGCCTGGTTCAGCCAGTCGCCGGTCTCCCATTCCGCGGCGATCTCCGCCAGCAGGGCACTGCTGGTACCGGGCCAGACCGCCCGGCGCCACAGGCGGCGGCGCTCCTCGCGGGTGAAAATGGCGCGCCAGCCGACCACGCGTTGAGCCGGCGGCAGGGTGATGCCCTGGCGGAACTTGGCCAGGCGATACGACCAGGGCAGTTTGCCGCGGCTGGGGGGCAACAGCTCCATCCAAGTTCCGGCCGCGTGCGCCCGCAGCCGCGGCGGTAGGCGATCATGCCAGCGGGAGAGCGCCAAGGCGGCATAGGTGGGATAGCCGGCCAACAGCTCATCGCCGCCGTCCCCGCCTAGACAGACGGTGACACTCCGCCGCGCGAGTTGGGCGACCAAGTAGACCGGCAGGGCGCTGGAATCGCCGAAGGGCTCGTCGAACTGCGCGGCGATGGCGGGCAACTCCGCCACCGCCTCCGGCCGCAGGATCAGCTCCTGGTGGTCCGCGCCAAAGCGCCGCGCCAGACGCCGCGCCGCGGGTAGTTCGGAAAACGACTTTTCGGCAAAGCCCACCGAGAACGTCCGCACCGGGCGCGGCAGCGCCTCGCTCATCAGCGCCAGGACGCTGGCTGAGTCCAACCCGCCGCTGAGAAACAGTCCCAGCGGCACATCGCTGACCAGCCGCCGCCGCACCGAGGCGCCCAAGAGGGCCTGCAATTCCTCCGCCAGCTCCGCCTCCGGCGGCGGCTCCGGCGCGCCGCCCGCGGCCTCCGCGCGCGCCGCCAGGCGTTCCGGCAGGGACCAGTAGCGGAACAGCCGGAGCTGCCCCTCCTGCCAGCGCAGGACATGGCCCGCCGGCAGCTTGCGCGCGCCGAGATAGGCGGAATACGGCGCGGGAATGTAGTTCAGTTCTAAGTAGAGATCCAAGGCGGTGTGATCCCAGCCGTGGTCCCAGCCGGGATCTTCCCGCAGCGCGGCTAATTCGGAGGCAAAGCTGAGGCCCGCGGTCCGGGCGGCATAGTACAGCGGCTTGACGCCGAAGCGGTCCCGCGCCAGAATCAGCGCCCGCCGCGGCGCATCCCAAATCGCCAGAGCGAACATCCCCTCCAAAAAGCGCGGCAGTGATTCGCCGTGCTCCTCGTACAGGTGCACGATGACCTCGCCGTCGCCCTGGCTGCGAAACTGATGCCCGCGCGCCAGCAACTCCCGGCGCAACTCGGCGTAGTTGTAGATTTCCCCGTTGAAGACCGCCACCACGTCGCCGCGCTCGTTGCGCAGCGGCTGCTGGCCGTGCTCCAGGTCCAAAATGCGCAAGCGGCGGCTGCCCAGTGCGATGCCCGCGCCGCCGTAATAGCCTTCCTCATCCGGCCCACGATGCCGGAGCCGTGCGGCCATGCGGCCCACCTGGGCCTGGGCCGCCTCCGGGGTTTTCGCCGGCGCCCCGACCATCCCGCAGATGCCGCACATGCCCCTCCTGAGATGGAAGAAAGTGGCAGCGGGATGCCCGCGCCTGAAATCCGTCCGGCAGGCCAGGCCGTTGTCGGGCGACCGCGCCAACCGGCTGAGGCGCGGCTATGGAGCGGGGCGCAAAATATACCCGGCGGGCCGTGTCCCGCCTGTCCGGCCGGGCCCGCGACCGATCCGGCTAAATCTCCGGTCGCCACGGCAACCGGGATCGCTTCGTCGCGACGACCCGGGAGGCGCACCAACGGCGGCGCGGCTCTTTCCTTTCCTCCCGCGCCTGGGTAGAATAATCAAGTTGTAGCCACCGTCGGCGGTCGCGGGCGGGTGCCTGCCGGCGCCGCTTGAGGTGCCGCTGCCGGCAATCCCCGGTGCTGGGAGCAACGGCGACCCACGCACCGCATCGCTGGCGCCGCGTGTACCGGACATTGTGAGCGGTTCGCTTGTGCCTGCGCCCCGACTGGGCAGGCGAGGCGAGAGGAGCACCCCGACTCCCGGATCCCGCACGACGAGGATCGCGGTTAGGCCCCGACAGACCACCGAGCACCGCCGCGTTTCGTATGCAGACCGTACTTCACGAACTGGTCGCGTTGCTGATTGCCAGCGTGCCGACGATCGTTATTTTCCTACTGCTGCATTTCTATCTCCGCGGCATTCTCTACCGTCCACTCGGTAAGTTGCTCGCCGAGCGGCACGCCCGCACCGACGGCCAATTCGACATTGCGCGACGCACGATCGCGCTGGCGGGGCAAAAGCTGACCGAGTACGAGGCCATCCTGCGCGAGGCCCGCGCCGCGATGTACCGGGATATCGAGGACCGGCGGGTGCGGGCTCTGGCGGAGCGGGCGGAACTGCTGGCCGCCGCCCGCGCCCGCGCCGAGGCGGCACGGCGGGCCGCGGAGTTGGAGTTGGAGCGGGAGATGGCCCAGGCGCGGTCGCAATTGGAGGCGGGCGCCGAAAGTCTGGCCACGGACATCTATCAGGCGGTCTTGGGCCGCCGCCCGATGGTGAATCCTGGGGTGGGCGCATGAACGTCGGCGGCCTCTGGGGCGGGCGAGTGCGGGGCGCCGGCCGGGCCGTGCTGCTCGGCGGCTGCCTGCTGGCCTTCACCGCAGCCGCGCTGCCGTCGCGTGCGCTGGCGGCGCCGGTGCAGCGCGGGACGGCAGCGCCGTCCCAGCGGGCCCCCCAGCTCGCGAGCCGGGGCGCCCAGCCGCCGCAGGTACACACCGCCACGCCTCAGCCGGGCCCGGAGCAGAAGCTATACCAAAACAGCTGGTGGCTGCGCCGCGTGGTCGCGGACCTGCATGTCTCGACCACGCTTGTGTGGACCGTCGTTTGGCTGATCAACCTCGGCATCCTGGTCTGGGTGATTTATTTCCTGCTGTACCGGATAAAGTCCTGGACGTTGCCGGGAACGATGAAAAACCGCAGCCGTACCATTCGGCGCCGCTTGGCGGAGGCGGAGGAAGCCGTGGCCGAGGCGGGCGAGCGGCTGCGCTCAATCGAGGCGCGCCTGGCCGGGGTGCAGTCGGAGGTGCAGGCGCTGCAAGCCCAAACGTTGCAGGAGGCGGAGCTGGAATACGGCCGCCTCAGCGTCGAATCCGCCGCCGAGGCCGAAAAGATCGCCCGCGCGGCGACGCGGCAGATCGAAAGTGCAGGCAAAACGGCCCGCCAAGAGCTGCGGCACTACGCCGCCGAGCTGGCGGTGGCGCGGGCCGAACTGCGCCTGCGCCGCGAGGTCAACGACGCCGTGGATGAGGAATTGGTGCGCCAGGCGGCCGGCCATTTCGCCGCCGGCCGGACGACCGCCTAACAACACGCCATGCCGGGAGCGATCGCCCAACATTACGCGCAAGCCTTGCTCGGCGTGGCCGCCGACGGCAAGGCGGAGGCCACCGCCTTGCGCCGCGAGCTCGCGGAACTGGCGGCCCTGATCGCCGGCTCGCGGGAGTTGCGTCTGGCGCTGAGCAGTCCGGCCATTATGGCGGCGCAAAAGCAGGCAGTGTTAGGGGCGGTGGCGTATCGGCTCGGCCTGTCCCGCATCATGCGCAACTTCTTGGCGGTGGCGGCCAGCCGCGGCCGCGCCGCCGAAGTGCCAGCGATCGCCGACGCGTTCGAGCGCTTGTGGCGGGAACGCCAGGGCATTCGCCGTGCCGAGATCCGTAGCGCCCGCCCCCTGCAGGCCGCCGAGCGCGCCAGCATCGAGCGGGCCCTTGCGGCGGCGACCGGCGGCCAGATCGAGCCGGAATACCGGGAGGACGCCGACTTGATCGGCGGCTTCGTGGCCCGCGTCGGCGACACCGTCTATGACGGTAGTCTGCGCGGCCGCTTGGACCGGCTGCGCCGCGGATTACTGGAGCAATAGGTACCAAACGGGAGACAATAAGGGGACCGGCGGCACCCTGCCGCCCCCTCGCCAGGCCAACCACCATGCCGACCCTTCGAGCCGACGAAATTTCACAGATGCTGCGCGCGCAGATCGAGAACTACGACGCGTCCCTGGCCGTGGACGAGGTGGGCACGGTGGTCTCGCTGGGCGACGGCATTGCCCGCATCTATGGCCTGGACAAGGTCATGGCCGGCGAACTGATCGCGTTTCCGCACGGGGTTTTCGGCATCGCCATGAACTTGGAAAGCGACCAGGTCGGCGGCGTCATGCTGGGCGACTATACCGAGGTCAGGGAAGGCGACGAGGTCAAGCGCACCGGGCGCATCATGTCGGTGCCGGTGGGCGACGCGCTGATCGGCCGGGTGGTCAATGCCCTGGGCCAGCCGCTGGACGGCAAGGGCGCCATCGCCAGCACGCAGTTCAACCTCATCGAGCGCCTGGCACCGGGCGTGCTGGACCGGGCTCCGGTCAAGCAGCCCATGCAGACCGGCCTGAAGGCGATTGACGGCATGATCCCGATCGGCCGCGGCCAACGCGAGCTGATTATCGGCGACCGCCAGACCGGCAAGACCGCGGTGGCGCTGGATGCCATCCTCAACTCCCGCGGCCAGGAGATGATCTGCATTTATGTCGCCATCGGCCAGAAGCGCTCCACCGTGGCGCAGGTCATCAGCACGCTGGAGCGCTACGGCGCGATGGAGTACACCCTGGTCGTCGCCGCCACCGCCAGCGACCCGGCGCCGATGCAGTACCTGGCCCCGTATGCCGGCTGCGCCATGGGCGAGTACTTCCGCGACACCGGGCGGCATGCGCTGATCATCTACGACGACCTGTCCAAGCACGCCGCCGAGTACCGCGAGATCTCCCTGCTGCTGCGCCGGCCGCCGGGGCGGGAAGCCTATCCCGGCGACGTTTTTTATCTCCACTCCCGCCTGCTGGAGCGGGCCGCCAAGCTGGGCCCGGAGCTGGGCGGCGGCTCGCTGACCGCGCTGCCGATCATCGAGACCCAGGCCGGCGACGTCTCCGCCTACATTCCGACCAACGTCATCTCCATTACTGACGGCCAGATCTACCTGGAGAGCGACCTGTTCAACAGCGGCGTGCGCCCCGCCGTCAACGTGGGCCTTTCGGTCAGCCGCGTCGGTGGCAACGCCCAAATCAAGGCGATGAAACAGGTGGCCGGGACGCTGCGCCTGGAGCTGGCCCAGTTCCGTGGCCTGCAAGCTTTCGCGCAGTTCGGCAGCGATTTGGACAAGGCCACGCAGGCGCAGTTGAACCGGGGGCTGCGCCTGGTTGAGTTGCTCAAGCAGGATCAGTATTCTCCGCTGCCGGTGGAAAAGCAGGTCATCGCCATCTTCGCCGGGACTAACGGGTTTCTGGACGACCTGACGATTGAGCAGGTGCGGCCCTTCGAGCACGCGCTCTACGACTTCCTCGACGCCGCAGATCCCGCGCTGCTGCATCAGTTGGCGGAGAAGGGGGCGCTGGACGACGCGCTGCGCGCCCAGTTGCGCACCGCGCTGGATGAGGCCAAGGCGCGCTTCCTGGCGGCGCAGGCGGCGGCTGCGGCGCCCGCCACCGCTCCCGCGGCCCCGGTGGCGCCCGCCGCCGAGGCGGCCAAACAGCCCGAGCCGCAACCGAGCCTGCCCTAAGCGGCGCCCATGCCGAACCTCCTGGACATCCGGCGGCGCATCCGCTCGGTGCGCAACACGCGGCAGATTACCCGCGCCATGCAGATGGTCTCCGCCGCCAAGCTGCGCCGGGCCCAGGAGCAGGCCCTGGCCGCCCGCCCCTATGCGCAACGATTGGCGGGGCTTTTGGCGATGGCCGCCGGCGCCGATCTGGATGCCGCCGAGGCGCCCGTGGCCGCGGCCCTGCTGGCCCGCCGGCCCGAGCGCCGGGTGACCCTGGTCGTCATTACCGCCGACAAGGGCTTGGCGGGCGCCTTCAACCTCAACGTCTTCAAAGCCGCGCAGCAAGCTGCCGCGGAGCAGGCGCGCTCGGGCGCGCGGGTCGAATATGAGGTGGTGGGCCGCAAGGCGCGGGATTACTACCGCCGCCGCGGGCTGCCGATCAGCGCTGAAACTTTGGGGCTGTTTACCAAAGGCGTGGACTACGCCGTGGCCCGGGAACTGGCCGCACGCCTGATGCGCCGCTACGCCGCCGCCGAGACCGACGCCGTTTACTCGCTGGGCAACGAGTTTCAATCCGTATTCCGCCAGCAGGTCACGCTGCGCCGCCTGCTGCCGATTGCCGCCGAGGCAGCCACGCCGGGCGCGGGCGAGCCCGCCGCCTTGCCGGCTGCCGCCGCCGTGCCGATCGAGCCGGGCTTCGAGCCCGACGCCGCCACCGTGCTGGCCGCGGCGCTGCCCCGCTACGTGGAGACCCAGGTCTACCGCTCGCTGCTGGAAAGCTTCGCCGCCGAGGAGGCCGCTCGCATGAACGCCATGGACGCCGCCACCAAGAACGCCGCCGACCTGATTGACGAGCTCAGCCTCAGCATGAACCGCGTCCGCCAGGCGGCCATCACCAAGGAAATCATCGAGGTCGTCAGCGGCGCCGCCGCCCAAGCCGGCTAGCCCCCGCCCCGGAGAAACGCCATGGCCATTGTTACCCCCGCCTCCCCCGTCGCCACCGCCCGCGCCACCGGCAAGCTCCTGGAGGTCACCGGCCCGGTGGTGGTCTGCCAGTTCACCGAGCAGGATCTGCCGCCGATTTATCAGGCGCTGCGCATCGTGGGCCAAGGCTTCCCCGGCGCCGAGAAAATGGACGTGGTCGTCGAGGTGGAACTGCAGTTGGGCGAGGGCCGGGTGAAGTGCGTCGCTATGGAGCCCACCGACGGCCTGGTGCGCGGCATGACGGTGCTGGATACCGGCGGCCCCATCACCGTTCCGGTCGGCGCCGCCACGCTGGGCCGGGTGATGAACGTTCTTGGCCAGCCGGTGGACAAGCTCGGCCCCATCGAGACGCAAACCCGCTTTCCCATCCGCCGGCCCGCGCCCAGCCTGGAGGAGCAGTCCACCGAACTGCAGATGTTCGAGACCGGCGTCAAGGTGATTGACCTCCTGGAGCCGTACCTGCGCGGCGGCAAGATCGGCCTGTTCGGCGGCGCCGGCGTGGGCAAAACGGTCATCATCATGGAATTGATCAACAACATCGCCACCAAGCACGGTGGCGTTTCCGTCTTCACCGGCGTCGGCGAGCGCACCCGCGAGGGCAACGACCTGTGGCTGGAGATGAGCGAGAGCGGCGTCATCGTGCCCGGCGACCCCGCCAAGAGCAAGGCCGCATTGATCTACGGCCAGATGACCGAGCCCCCCGGGGCCCGCCTCCGGGTGGGCTTGACCGGCCTGACCGTCGCCGAGTATTTCCGCGACGTCGAGGGCCAGGACGTGCTGCTGTTCATCGACAACATCTTCCGCTTCACCCAGGCCGGCTCGGAGGTTTCCGCGCTGCTGGGCCGCATGCCCTCCGCCGTCGGCTACCAGCCCAACCTGGCCACCGAGATGGGCGAACTCGAGGAGCGCATCACCTCCACGAAGAAAGGCTCCATCACCTCCGTGCAGGCGGTCTACGTTCCCGCCGACGACTACACCGATCCCGCGCCGGCCACCACCTTCGCCCACCTCGACGCCACCAGCAACCTTTCGCGCCAAATCTCGGAGATGGGTATCTATCCCGCCGTGGATCCGCTGGCGTCGTCCTCGCGCATCCTCGATCCCCGCATTCTCGGCGAGGAGCACTATCAGGTGGCCCAGCAGGTCAAGCACATTCTCCAGCGCTACAAGGACCTCCAGGACATCATCGCCATTCTGGGCATTGATGAGTTGAGCGAGGAGGACCGGACCATCGTCGGCCGCGCCCGCCGCATCCAGCGTTTTCTCTCCCAGCCGTTCTTCGTCGCCGAGCAGTTCACCGGGCTGAAAGGCCGCTACGTCAAGCTCGCCGACACCATCGCCGGCTTCAAGGAGATCGTCGAGGGCAAGCTCGATCACCTGCCCGAGCAGGCGTTTTACATGCAGGGCACCATTGAGGACGTCAAGCAGCGGGCCGCCGAGTTGGAGCAGCGCTCCTAGTTATCCTCGCGACGATTTGGCAGCCATGGCCGACGACAAACCCACGACGTTTCAACTGGAGGTGGCCACGCCGGAGCGCCTGGTGCTGCGCGTCGCTTGCACCGACGCGCGCATTCCAGCCTTACAGGGCTATATCGGCATGCGGCCCGGCCACGCCCAGTGGATCGCCGAACTCGGCTCCGGCGAACTGGCCTGGACGCCGGCGGCAAACGCCGTGGCCGAGCCCGCCTCGGCGGCCCCGCATCCGCCCCAGATGATCCTGGGCGGCGGCTTTGTCGAAATCAGCGCCGACAAAGCCGTCATCCTGGCCGACAGCGCGGAGTGGCCTGGGGACATTGACCCGGCCCGCGCTCTAGCGGCCCTGGAGCGGGCCCAGGAGGCGGAGCGCAGCCCGGACCCCGGCGTGGATCATCTGGCCGCCGCCCGCACGGTGCAGCACGCCCAGGCCCGGCTCGCCGCCCGCGAGCAGTACACCCGCGAGCACAGCCACTAGCGCGGAGCCGCATTGCTGCCCTCGGCGCGGGCTCCGGAACGTCCCCAAGGGCCTTCGCGGGGAATAGGGGGCGGGAGTACACTCTCCCCATGCTGGCCCGCCATGCTGCCGCGCTTGCCCTTCTGCTTGCCCTACCTGTGGCCGCACAGATCACCGGCACCAAGACGCTGCTGGGCGAAGTGTTGGCCGGGCAGCAGCCGGTCGGGCATGTGCTGGTGACTTTGGAAAACCAGTATCAGACCCCGATGAATCAAACCCAGACCGACCTCGACGGCCGGTTCACGTTTTCTGGGCTGGCCGGCGCCGTCTACTACATCAGCATCAACGCCCCGGGCTATGCCCCTGCCCTCCAAATGGAGGACCTCGGCGTGTCCGGCCAGCAGGTCAGCGCCAGCATTTTTCTTCACCCCAAAACCGAAATCCGGTTTGCGCCGCGCTCGCTGGGCAAATATAGCCTGAGCGCCAAGGCCCGGCGGGATTACGAGAGGGGGGAGAAGTTGCTCGCCCAAGGTCAATACAAAAAGGCCATTGCCCCGCTCTCGGCGACAATGGCCGCCGCGCCCACCTTCGCTCCCGGTTACGCCGACCTGGGGTCCGCCTATTTCGGAGCTCACAAGACGGGCCAGGCGCGCAAAGTGTGGCAAAAAGCCCTGAGCCTGGATGGCCACCAGGCCGATGCCGCGGTCGGCCTCGCCCGCCTGCAAAATGACCATCACCACTGGTCCGCGGCGCTGAAGTTGCTGGCCCGCGTCGCGTCGGCGCAGCGACATGCCTGGCCCTGGCATCTCGAGCAGGGCCGCGCCGAATATGGCCTCCAGCGCTGGTCCGCCGCCACCACGGATTTGACTGCGGCGCTCCCGGGCGGCCCCAGCCAGCCGCATCTGTACCTGATGCTGTCCAACTTGGATCTCCGTTTTCAGCGCCTGCCCCAGGCACGGGGGATGTTGGAGAGCTATCTGAAGGCGAGCCCCAAGGGCCGCTTCGCTCCCCGCGTCCGCAACATTCTGAAGCAAATGATTGCCCACGGCGTGCCCGAGCCAGCTCCCGGAAGCTAGCGGCCGCGCCAGGCCTTTGGTAAAGAGGCGGGGCGGGCGAGGACGCCTGCCCCACGAGCGCCGAAGCTCGCACGGCACGCGGGCCGAGCGGCCGACGCGGGCTCCCAGCGGGCAGCATGCATGAGAGAATCGGCGCTTAGATGCCCAGCCAACTGCTGCAGTGCAAGTCTATTGACAAGCTCATCAGGGAATCCGAGGATCCCGCCCGGCGGCTGAAGAAGACCCTGGGCCCCTGGAGTTTGGTGGCCCTTGGCATCGGCGCCATCATCGGCTCCGGCATCTTCGTGCTGACCGGCACCGCCGCCGCCGGCGAGTACTCGCTGGTGCCCCACTGGTGGAAGGCGCAGGTCCTGGACCTGCTGCTCAGCCTGGCCCGCACCGGCCACGTCAGCACGACCATCATGCACGGCCGCCCGCCCGCCGGACCGGCCATCGCCATTTCCTTCATCCTGGTCGCCATCGCGTGCAGCTTCGCCGGCCTATGCTATGCCGAGCTGGCCTCGATGATTCCCATCGCCGGCAGCGCCTACACCTATTCCTACGCCACCCTCGGCGAGATCTTCGCCTGGATCATCGGCTGGGACCTGATCCTTGAGTACGCCGTCAGCAACGTCGCCGTGGCCGTCGGCTTCGCCGGCTATTTCAAAGCGCCGCTGGCGCAGTTGGGCATCAACTTGCCGGACCGATGGTCCGCGCCGCTGTGGGCGCCTCCCGGGGCGCCGCACGGTTACTTCAACATCCCGGGTTGTCTCGTCGTCCTGATTCTGACCGTGCTGCTGGTGCATGGCATTCGCGAGTCTGCCCGCACCAACAACATCATGGTCCTAATCAAGCTTGGCGCGATCCTCATCTTCATCGCCGCCGGGGCCATGCTGATTCACCCCGCCAACTGGAAGCCGTTCGCTCCGTCCGGCTTCTCCGGCATCGTCAGCGGCGGCGCCATCATTTTCTTCACCTACATCGGCTTTGATTCCGTCTCCACCGCCGCCGAGGAAGCCCGCAATCCGAAGCGCGACATGCCCTTCGGCATCATCGGTTCGCTCATCGTCGCCACCGTCCTCTACGTCGCCGTCGCCCTCGTCCTGTTGGGCATGCTGCGCTACTCGGTCTTCCGCTATGGCCGGGCGGCGGAGGCGCCGGTGGCCTACGCCCTGCGCGTGCTGCACGCCAACCCGACGCTGCAGTTCGTCATCATCGTCGGTGCCTTGATGGGCATGCTCTCCTCGCTGCTGGTGTTTCAGTACGGCCAGACCCGCATCTGGTTCGCGATGTCCCGGGACGGCCTACTGCCCCGGATCTTTTCCGCCGTCCATCCTAAGTACCAAACCCCCCACTGGTCCACTTGGATCGCCGGCTTCGCGGTGGCCATTCCGGCGGGTTTGGTGGACATCAGCGCCGCCGCCGATTTGTCCAACATCGGCACGCTGTTCGCCTTCTTGCTGGTCTCACTGGGCGTGATCTTCCTGCGCCGCCGCCAACCCGACCGTCCCCGTGGCTTCCGCGTGCCCTTCGTTCCCTGGTTCCCGCTGATCTCGATCGCGTTCTGCGTAGTGCTGATGCTGGGCCTGCCGGTCATCACCTGGCTGCGTTTCATCATTTGGCTGGCGATCGGCATGCTAATTTACTACTTCTACAGCCGCCATCACAGTGAGTTCGCCCCCCGCTCGCGCCGGGAGGCGCCGCGCGAGATGGGCAGCGGCGCGAGCCTGCCGCCGGCTCGCTAGCCGTGCGTGCAGGCCGTAGGCCGTCTGGCCCGCCAAGCCCCACTGCGGGGCCCGTGGTGCCGGGCATTCTTGCCTGCCCATCGCGGCGACTTGGAGGCGCCCTGAGCGCCAGCGGGCGTCCGTTGCCGGCCGTCGAAGTCCAGACGCAGCGACCAGCGGGAGCGTCCAGAATGGGGCGGCTGAGCCGCCCGCTAGCGCCGGTATTGCTCCTCGCTGACCGGCTCCATCCACTCCACGACCTTGCCCTTCTCTTGTTCCTGAATCGCAATGTGGCTCATCGCCGTCTGCGCCGACGCCCCGTGCCAATGCTTTTCCCCCGGCAAAAACCACACCGCGTCCCCTGGGCGGATCTCTTCTACCGGCCCACCCCAGCGCTGTGCCCAGCCGCAGCCCGCGGTGACGATCAGCCGTTGCCCCAGCGGATGCGTGTGCCATGCCGTCCGCGCCCCAGGTTCGAACGTCACGCTGGCGGCCTGCACGCGCCCCGGCGCCGCCGCTGCCCACAGCGGGTCAATTCGTACCCGCCCGGTGAACCAATCCGCGCTGCCCGGCTCCGATGGGCGCGCGCCTACGCGCTGGATTTCCATTTCTCGTTCCTCACTCAGTCAAGGTTGGACTTGCCCCGCCGCGATGCCTCAAATCGCGGCAACTTGGAGACGCCAGGAGCGCCAGCGGGCGTCTGTTGCCGGCCGTCGAAGTCCAGCCGCAGCGATCCCGGGGTCCCCAAGGCGCAGCGGCGCGCCTTGGGGTGGGACCAGCGGGAGCGTCCAGAATAGTGCGGCTGAGCCGCGCCGCTGGAGATCGGGCTCAGTTCGTCTTCATTCCACGCGCTCATTTTGACCTTTCATCCCGTGTTCGTCTCCGCCTGCGGTCACCGTTTCGCTAACGGTAGGTCATCCGCTCCAACTCTTCCGGATACCGCGCCCCTTGGATGGCAATCTTGGATGCCGCGTCCTGAATTTCGGCCAAGTCGCCCGTCGTCAGTTCAACGATCGCCGCCCCGGCATTTTCCTTCACACGCGCCAATTTGGTGGTGCCGGGGATGGGAACGATCCACGGTTTTCGCGCCAGCAGCCAAGCCAGGGCGATCTGCGCCGGCGTGGCGCCCTTGCCCTTCGCCACGGCGACCAGCAGGTCCACCATTGCCTGATTGGCCCGTCGCGCCTCCGGCGTGAACCGCGGAATGCGGCTGCGCAGATCGGTGGCGGCAAAGGTGGTGCGGTCGTTGATGGCGCCGGTCAGAAAGCCCTTGCCCAAAGGGCTATAGGGAACGAAACCGATGCCGAGTTCCTCAAGCGTGGGCAGCACCTCAGCCTCCGGCCGATTCCACCACAGCGAATATTCGCTCTGCACCGCTGTCACCGGCTGCACGGCGTGCGCACGCCGGATCGTGGTCGCCGCCGCCTCGGACATCCCGAAATGCTTCACCTTGCCGGCTTGTATCAAATCCTTCACCGCCCCGGCCGCGTCCTCGATCGGCACCTCCGGGTCCACTCGGTGCTGATAGAACAGATCAATCGTCTCCACGCGCAGCCGGCGCAGCGAGTCCTCCGCGCTGCGCTTGATGGTCTCCGGGCGGCTGTCCAGGCCCACCGAACGCGGCCCGCTGCCATCGTCCGCAAACCGGAAGCCGAACTTGGTCGCGATCACCACCCGGCCGCGGAAAGGGGCCAGCGCTTCGCCCACCAGCTCCTCATTGCGGAACGGGCCATAGACCTGCGCCGTGTCGAAAAACGTCACGCCCTGTTCCACCGCGCCCCGGATCACCGCCATCATCTCCTGCGGATCTCCGGCGGGCCCGTAGCCGAAGCTCATGCTCATGCACCCGAGCCCCAGGGCCGATACTTTCAAGCTGCCGCCCCCCAATTCCCGTTCTTTCATCCTCGCCTCCCGGTGATGCCAATCTCAGCCTAGCGGCCCGGCCGCCGGAGGCGGTATCCTGATCCTGCCCGTTCCTTGCCTATTTCTCTTGCTCCGGACCTGGGCCTAGGCGGGGCGGCGGGCGCAATTCGAGCGGTGCTATGTCAACACCAAGCATGCGGCCGTGGCTCAGGGACCCCGGGGCTGCCACGGGCGAAGATGGGGAACTCGCCGCCGCGCGGGCCGCACTCGCCGCGAAAATCGCCGCCCATGCCCCTGGCACCGGCGCGCACGCCAGCGCCATCCCCGGCCTGTGGCTCTATCGCCGCACCGCCCCGAGCGCCTGCCATTGTGGCGTCTACGAGCCCAGCCTCAACGTGTTCGTCCAAGGCCGTAAGCGCGTCACCTTGGGCGGTGTGGTCTATCTCTGCGATGGCCGCCATTTCCTGCTCACCGCGTTGCAGGTGCCGATCACCAGCCAAATCCTCGCCGCCAGCGAGTCGGTTCCCCTACTTTCGCTCTTGCTCCAGCTCGACCTCGCCGTGGTGCGGGAGATGCTGGCGCGGGAGAAACTCGCGGCGCCGCCCGCCGCGCCGCGGGTGCCCGGCATCGCCCTCGGCCGGAACAGCCCCGGCCTCCTCAACGCCTGCTCCCGGCTGCTGGATCTGCTGGATGCGCCTGGCGATATTTCGTTCCTCGGCCCGCTAATCCAGCGCGAGATCCTCTACCGCCTGATCCAGGGCCCCCAGGGGCAGCGCCTCCGCGCCATCGCCACCGCCGGCGACCCCAGCCACCGGGCCGCCCATGCCGCCGCCTGGCTCCGCGCCCATTACACCCAGCCGCTGCGCGTGGATCAGTTGGCCGCGGTGGCCGGCATGGGAGCCTCCACGCTGCACCATCACTTCCGCGCCCTCACCGCCATGAGCCCGCTGCAATACCAAAAACGCCTCCGCCTGCAAGCCGCGCGCGACCGCATGCTGCAGGACGGCCTTGACGCCGCCAGTGCCGCTTTCGCCGTCGGCTACGAGAGTGCGAGCCAATTCAACCGCGAGTACCGGCGTGCCTTCGGCCAGCCGCCGCGGCGCGATATCCAAGCTCTCCGCGCCGCTCACGCCAACGCCGCTGGTTGACCCCGCGCCGGCGGGAATCGGTCATATCGGCTAGGGAGCGCCAGGAAACGCCCGGGCGGCTCGGCCGCCCGATCCTGGCGACCCCGCCGCTAGCAGGGCCTGCGGCTGGGCTTCGGCGGCCGGCAACGGACCCCAGCTGGCGCGCGGGGGGTCTACAAGTTGGCGCAGCATGCCGGGCGCGGTATCGCCCCGGCCACCATGCCCCCAGTTGCTTGCGCTCCGCCGGGTGGGGTACAGTGCTTTTCTAGGCTGCTGCCCATGACCAAAGCCGACTTGATTGAAGAAGTGGCCCAAGCCGCCGAGGTGACACGCAAGGATGGCGAGAAGATCGTCGAGGCCATCCTCGATAGCATTGTCCAATCCCTGCGTGCGGGCGACAAGATCGAAATCCGCGGGTTCGGCAGCTTTCGCACCCGTCAGCGGCAAGCCCGCCTCGGTCGCAATCCCAAGACCGGCGAGAGCGTGCCGGTGCCCGCCCGCCGCATCCCGTTCTTCAAGCCCAGCAAGGAACTGAAGGACGGGGTCAATCAAGGGTCCGCCGCGACCCCCGCCGCGCCCCTGGAATCGGCCTAGACCGGCCCGTGGGCCGCCCACCGCGCAACACGCGGACCAGCCGCCACCGGCGCGCGCGGGCGCCTGCTACCATCGCAACTGTATGGACCTCATTCCCAGCGAAGCCCAGGTCAATGAGTTATTGGAGGCCACCGGCGCATTGCAGCACGGGCATTTTCTCCATCCCAGCGGCGGCACCCATTCCGATGCCTACTTGCAGTTGCCCATGGCCATGCGGCACTTCTGGGAGTCCAAGACCCTCAGCGTGGCTCTCAGCCGCCAGCTGCGCGCCGACGATGAGGTCCGCCGCTGTCTTCCCAACGTCAGCATCGTGGCTCCCGCCACCGGCGGCCTGCCGGTTGCCTACGGCGTTGCCGAGGCGCTGCGCGCGGCCCAGACCTATTGGGCGGAAAAGGAGGACGGGCAACTCGCGTTCCGCCAGTTCATGGAGCACCATGCCGGCGAGCGCGTCATCCTGGTGGACGACATCCTGCGCACCGGCGCCAAGTTGAAATCGCTGCAGCGCCTGGCCGAGGGCGCGGGCGCCCGGGTCATGGCCCTCGCCGTCCTGGTGCATCAGCCCTTCGAGGGCGCGCAAGAGTTTCCCGGCGTCCCCCTCTTCAAGCTGACCACGCTCCAGCCCCGCTATTGGCACAAGGACGACTGCCCCCTCTGCCGCGAGGGCGCCCCCCTTACCAAAGTCCGTGTCTAGCCTGTCGCGGCAACTTGGAGACGCCCCAAGCGCCAGCGGGCGTCGGTTGCCGGCCGTCGAAGCCCAGCCGCAGCGACCAGCGGGAGCGTCCAGAATAGTGCGGCTGAGCCGCCCTGCGCCCAGGGCGCGGTGGCGGTTTGCTTGAGGTTGCGGAAAACCGGGGGTCCCGAATGACGAGGCTCGCCTTCATATGCAAACGCACACGCTCGGCCGTGGCGGCCCTCACCGCCTGCCGGGCGCCATCGGGTCCACTAAACTAGAGCTTCACCACGCAAAAGGAGCCCTCGCTTCATGGACTATCGTTTGTTGTTCACCGCCCCCGCCAAAGCCGAAACCGACGCCCTGGTCGTGCTCGTCTCCGAGCGCGACCCCAGGCTGGCGGGCGGGGCGGCGCAACTCGACCACGCCGCCGGCGGCGCCATCTCCGCGTTGCTGAACAGCGGCGAGTTCAGCGGTCGCGCGTATGAACTTCTGCCCCTGGGCAAGCTGAACGGCGCGGCGGCGGCGCGTGTTTTCTTGCTGGGCGCCGGCAAGGCCGCGGCTGGGGCGCAGGACTTGCGCCGCCTGGCAGGCGCGGCGGCGCGCCAGCTGAAGGGCAAAAACCTGCTGCGCTTCGCCTTCTGCGCGCCCGAGGACGTGGATTCGGCCGCCGCCATCGAGGCCATCGTCACCGGCGTCACCGGCGGTGATTTCGACACCGGCCGCTATAAGCGTGACCGGGAGGAGAAACAGATCGCCGCCGTCAGCATCGTCCTGCCGGAATCGCGCAAGAGCCAGGAGGCGGCGCTGCAGGAGGCCCTGGCCTGCGCCCGCGCCATCGCCCAGGGCCAGGACTTCGCCCGGGTCCTGGGGAATGAGCCCGGCAACCGCATGACCCCCACGGAACTGGGCCGCCGCGCCCAAGACATGGCGCGGGCGGCGGGCTTGGAATGCGAGCTGATCACCGCCGAGCGCGCGCGGGAACTGAAGATGGGCGCCTTCCTCAGTGTGGCCCAGGGCTCCGCCGAGCCTCCGGTCATGATCGTGCTGCAATACAAGGGCGGCGGCAGCGGCAAGGAAAAGCTTGGCCTGGTGGGCAAGGGCATCACCTTCGACAGCGGCGGCATCTCCATCAAGCCCGCCGCCGACATGGACAAGATGAAGTTCGACATGGCCGGCGGCGCCGCCGTGCTCGGCGCCATGCAGGCCATCGCCGCCCTGCGGCCCAAGCTCGACATCATCGCCATCGTTCCCGCCACCGAGAACATGCCCGGCGGCGGGGCGCAAAAGCCCGGCGACGTGCAGATCGCCATGTCGGGCAAGGGCATCGAGGTGCTCAACACCGACGCCGAGGGCCGTTTGGTGCTGGCCGACGGCCTGCACTACGCGCAGCAGCTCGGCGCCACCCACCTGGTGGATGTCGCCACGCTCACCGGCGCCGTCGTCATTGCCCTGGCGGGCGTCTACACCGGCACGTTCTCCAACAACGACGACTTCTACGCCCGCTTCCAGCGCGCCCACGCCGCCGCGGGCGAAAAGATGTGGCGCCTGCCGGTGGACGACGAATACTTCGAGCAGATCCGCGGCACCGTCGGAGACATCCTCAACACCGGCGGGCGCTGGGGCGGCGCCGTCACCGCCGCCATGTTTTTGCGCGAGTTTGCCGAGCAAACGCCATGGGTTCACCTCGACGTCGCCGGCACCGCCTGGCTGGATGACGCCAAGCC